>JAFCCM010000079.1 GCA_017610225.1 Candidatus Aenigmatarchaeota archaeon
TACCAATCCAAACATCTTTTCCATGCTTAATTCCTATTACGGTTGACATATTTAACTCCTTCAGTTTCTTTCCATCCGCATCTGTTGCACTCTCCCATTTTTGTTAAAAGAATGCCACATCTTGGACAGATAAATATACATGACATACTACTCTCCCTTTAACTGCATATCATCTCTCATTCTTAAACATTTTGCTATATCAAAAGAATAATCATATAAATGTAATCCTTTACTTGAAGCTATCATTTCTCCATCTTCTACTCCAATTTCAGCAGCACAGTATTCTTTTAATAATTGAATACCTCCAAGGTTTGCAGGGAAACCTCCCCATAAATCCCATGATCTGAAATACGGATAAAAGTGAAGTTTTCCATCTTGTATCCTTGTATCAATATGTCTTAAACAAGGAGGGTCTTGAAGTAACATATCAGTTGGTTGTGCTACTTGTAAAACCATTTGATTGTTTCTATGCCCCTTATTTTTATATGTCCAAATCATTAATTCAAGTTGACTTAAAAAATCATTAGAGTAAATATAACCAGGTTCTTTATGTACTTGTGTAATAATTGCTGCTTTATTACTCCATGCATCTTCATCCTGAATTAAAATATCTTTGAATTTTTCTTGGTCATGTTCATCAGTCCATAAAACATCAAATTCAGCTTTACATAAACGTTGTCCATAAGTATATGATTCGCCTGGTTTCAATTCGCCAGTCATTAAATAAGGCAAATATTCATCAAGATAATCATCACTAACTGGGTTTGGAATATTATGATGTGCTTCAATTTGAGGTAATAAAGGTCTAACATCAGGGCGTTTAACATGAATTGTTACCCAATCAAATTCTAACCTTTTTTGACCTGCATATGAACCACGATCAATTTTAAAAACTGTACCTTCCTCAAGTATTCTAAATAGTGTTTGAAACCATGCATCTGGCAATGTTGTCGCTGCTATGTGCTGTAAATTCATAATTCACCCGTTACAGGAGTCCACCGGCAGGTTTGATGATTGATATGCTTTCATCTGGATTGCCGACCTGGATTGCTTCTAGTGTATCAATAATCTCTTGATCTTTAAGAAGCCCATAGACTTCTTCAAATTTGATAACTTTCATGATTTGTTTTTTCATAACCATATCCATTCCAGCACCTGGATGAAATACCAAATAGTCGCCAACTCCAATATTTGTTTCTTTTTCTATAATTTCTCCTAATGAAAGTACTTGACCATAACCTTGTGGATCAATACCCTTACTAGGCAGAATTAGCCCGCCTTCTGTCCTGGCTGCCTTCATCACTTGTACTATTATTTTGTCCGCTACTGCTTGAATCATGTTTGTTCTCCTTTCTGTTATTTTTAGAACGCTGTCGTGCTTTACGTTGTTTAAATCTTTCGTACCGTTCTTGTTGCTCTTCCAATTTTTCTTTATCACGTTGGATCTGTCGAATTGATTGCATCTTCTTTCTTCTTCGTTTGTCGCTAGGTTTTTCGTAAAACATTCTATCTCTTATCTCTTTTGCAAGACCACTCTTTGAATATTTTTTACGAAACCTTCTTACCAACTCATCACTAGTTTCATCTTTACGACGAACTGTACATATACCTGATTTCTCGTCAGGATGATAATGGTTGTGATAACTTGTTACTTTTCTATTTTTAATTCTAACCACCTCCTTCAAATTTACACAAACCCAAATATAATATGACTTCGTGATGAAAAATTAAATCTGTACTTCTCACAAACATCAAAAACCATGCCTGCATTACTGATCAAATCAGCTCTATGAGTTCCCTCAGGCATCAACCACACTTTATTAAAATTCGAAATATTGTTTCCAATAAATATACTCATCCATTCAAGATATTGATGTATTTCCGGACGATCCTCATATACAATTTTTATATAAACCTTATCTGGATATGCAGTTAATAATAAGTTTGAGTGTGATAATGCTAAATCACGATCTTTGGCATTGAATATTTTTGGAGAGTACATATAGTGAACATTTTTTGTAGGGTCTGCCTTCTCGATAAGTTCTGATAGTCTATACCCATTTGATTCAACATTTGCTACAGGATAGTTTAAATCATTAATTAATGATAAAGTATCATTAAAATGTTTTTTGATCGTTGGTTCACCGCCTGTGATTAAAAGACCAGATCTTGTTTTGATAATAGTCTCTTGTATTTCTTTTAATTTATATGGAGCTTCCATAGAAATACGCATCTTGACTTTTGTATCACACCAAGGACAATTCAAATTACAATTCTTAAATCTAAGAATTATCATAGCTTGCCCGCTATCTGGTCCTTCTCCTTGGAACGTATTAAAGCACTCTATTAAGTTTACTGTTTTTTCTTCGTTCATTTCAATTCCTTTCTACAAAATTTTTTATTCTATCAATACATTCATCAACATCTTTATATAGTTCATTTTCCCAAATAATTAATGTTGAATATCCGTATTCGGAAAAATATGTAATCCGTTCTGTTTCATGATCTTCTTTATTTAGTCCAGTTTTTTCTTTACTGTGATAATAATTTCCAAAATGTTCTATTATTATCTTTCGTTTTTCATTTGTAAAATCAGGATTTTTCTTCCAATAAATTTAGAAAAATCTCCAGTGTATTTGAACTCGTCAGGAAACAAACCATCAAGAATTTTTTTAATAATTGTTTCTGGTTTATTTGGTCGAATATTAACTGCTTTTGCTAAATTATGTCTCCATTTCTCTGAGTTAAAAATACTATTTGGGTCATCCCATAATTTTTTATTTGACTTTCGATTTTTTTCTATAGATTCTATAGTATGCTTTCTTCCAAACATTGCATTATTTGAACCTGATTGTTTAACTTTATTTTTAGTAGAGTTCTTTTTTCTTATAGATGGACAAGATTGAAGTCTATCACAACAACATAATTTCTTTGATTTTTCAAAAATAAAATTTGCCTGTTGCCCACATCCATAAGAACATAAATCAGTAGTTGCTATTTTTTTAGCATAAGTAACTTTAGATTGAAAGGAATGACATAAGGTATGTATTCTTGAACAACACCATTTCACATTTTTTAATTTAAATTTTCCATCTTCACCACATCCATAATCACATAATTGAATTGACATGTTGATATCTCCTAATAGATAATAAGATTTTAATATATGTGGTAATTCTTGATTAGGCAAGAAAAGCGCTTGCAAACACCTGTCCCACATATTTGTATTATGTTCTAATTAAAATGTTAGCACTGCCTTCTTTTTGACCGTAGTCAATGGTTTTAATAGTAGTTCATATCTAGATTTAAATGAAAAATCAGAAGCTGCTTTAACATCAGGTATAAAGAAAGAAGGTAATCTTTCTTCTTCATCTGGTATTGCAACAACCTCTAATTTATTTCCATCTTTGATAAATTTATGATACTTTTCTCTTACTTCAACTGGGGCAAGATCAAGATCAATTCCTGACACCCAATACATATATGCTTTTGCTCCTGTTTCGTGAGCATGATATATTATATTATTCCATGCTTCCATTGCTTTAACGCCTTGTGGAACCAATTTATAATCTTTTAATTTCTGTCCATATGAAACAGGGCGAGCGATTCCTTTATCACCTTCTTCAATCAATTTTATAAATTCATGTTCTTTTCTATTAACATAATCCATAAGTCTTTTATATGATATTTTTTCAGACTTTAAAATCATTTCTGATAATTCAGATAACATCTCTTTTGATTTACTTGGGTAATCTGATCGTTTAATTTCAAGACCCATATAATTAATTTTATCAACGTCTTCACCTTCATTATTGATAACACGAATTGCATACCTCTTTTTCGCAAGAAATAAACCACGTGAAATAACGAGTTCATTTTTTAGTTTAAGTCTATTGAAGTCTATGTCACATTGATGCCTTTTAACTATTTCGACCATTTTATCTTCATTCAAAAATTCTTCAATTTGATTACACCATCCATGAATACTATCAACTGTTACATCGTCAAAATCTTCAAAACAACAAAAAATTGAATCAGTATCGCCAGTTATGATATGTTCATTGACTCTATCAGGCATCACACTTGAATACATTTCTTTCTTTGTTAAAGGGACTGGGTGAACATATGCTTCTTTAGTTTTCAATGATTGCATAAATGCATCACCTTCAATAATAGATGTTTTCAATGCTTCCTGCCCTGATAAAGTAACAGCTGCTGCCAATGATACATTGTAAAACCTAAATGCCTTATTTGCTATAACACCATACAATGTATTCGCCAAAACTTTATATACCAACTGTCTTGTAAAAAAGAATTTTTCATCTTCTTTATTTTTAGCATTGATTGCCGCAAACATCTTATTCTTGTAATCTTTACGTGTTGACATTAACATATCAACTACTTCACCAAACACTGAAAATTCTTTCTTATGTGGTTGAAAGAAACATCCATTAATTGTGTGAACTAATTCTGAATCCTTGACTTTATTTAACAACTGATCTCTTGTTATCGTTGCTACTTTATTTTCATACATCGGATCAATTATAACATCAACTTTATCAGGTAATTGATCTGGCTGATATGTTAAGTCATAACCCATTTCAGGGTCTTTTAATCTCATCACAAAACTATTTACACCAATATTATATGTAATCATAATACTTGGATATAGAGATACATAATCAAAGTCTGTAATCCAATCATATGCTCCTGGTATTGGTGCATGAACATATGCACCTAAGTAATCTTCCTTCTTAACATGTGGATCAGAATTTTTTGATGCCATTCCTTTATTTCTCAAAAATGATACCATTAATGAATCAGTTTGACCAAATGATGATACTGAATCGAATGTAGTATTACAAATAATTCTTAGCTCATTCATTAAGTTAATATGTGCCAGTTTATCTTCTAATTGATCCAATAATTCCGTATCTCGAATATTATACTCGATTGTTGTATTTAACATTTTCCAATACATTTCATTGAATGGTAATGGTAGTTGAAGTTTTGTAACTCCTAATTCATGCTGAGCAATAAACCCCAATTTGTAGTTTTCCATTTTTGTAAATGTAAATGTTCTGTATAAAAAGTCCTGATCAATTGCAACTGTACCTGGAATATTACAAATAAACCTTGATCCTTCAACATAAAACTCACCAAATGCTGTCATGCTTGTTTGTTGAATACCAATCTGTGGCAGTCTTGTAAAAATGTATTCAAGGTCAAAGCTAATACAATTCCACCCTGCAATAAAATCAGGTTCAGTCTTTTTGAAGTCTTTAATGAATTGAAGCATCATTGCTTTTTCATTATTGAATACTTTCATTTCATCGACTTCTTTCTTTGCAATCGGTTCAGTTTTATTATCAACCACATAACAAATACTATGCTTATTAAAAATTGTTGTAATCATATTAATGGGATATAATGCTTCGGTTGGTTTTGGAAATGCTCTCGATTCACCCGTATCAACCTCAATATCGAAAAACAAAATATTTGCTAATTTCTTTTCTGTATCCTTTTTATTAAAATGATAATAATCCATTGCATGTTTTGCTGTAATTCTTAAATCACCTTCGTATGTAATGTTTGGATCTAAATCATATTTTTCTTTATATTTAATTTCAATTTGTTGAAGATCATCATACGGAACAATTTTCTTGGCTGGTATTCCCTTGGGAGCTTGATAACAAACATATCTATCACTTTCTTTATGATATACTTTATTGTTATCTTTATCTCTAAAAATATATAATACCTGTTGTGTTTTATTCATAAATTGAATATCAATCAATCTGTAATCTTCTGTATAAAATTTTTCAGGAATTTCATATCTGAATATTCCTTTACCTAATTTTGTTGATCCTGTTTTCTTTGACGCTTCAATGTGTTTACCGCCCATCAATTCAGATATGTCTGCCATTGCTTGAGCAAATTTTGGTTCCCATGTAGCGACATTTCTATTGACAAATGAAGGGTGAACAATAATTCTAGTTTTGAAACCTTCCCAATCTAATATATCACCCTTTTCATGTATTACTGTAATACCTGATTTTGCAATTCCAAAAGCACTCATAGGACTAGTACCCATCAAAACTATCAATTTCGGATCACATGTTCTGATTATATTCATGCAATTTTCTTTACATAGAGAAATTACATGTTTCTCAGGGTTACCTGTTGTTCCATCTTCATTTAAGGTCTGGCATAAAACTGTATTTGTCAACAGATAATTCATTTTACTCAGACCATATTTTTGAAAATACTTTCGAAACATTTTCCCTGCTTTACCGACGAGAGGTTGTCCTTTTTTAACTTCATCTTTGCCTGGATTTTCTGCAATAAAAACAATATCGACTTTTCTCAAATCATCCTCACAATTTGTTTCAAGCACACAAGATGGTGCTTCTAGCAAATCACATACTGAACAATTTGAAAATGAATTTTTTATAGAAAACAAATAGTTGCCTCCTTTTTGTATTATGTTCCCATTATATAAATAAACATCTATATATATTAATTACTGATAACCAATTGTATGGTGTATTATTCGTGTGTTAAATTATTTTTTTAATTAATTATTGAAAGGAGTAACAAATGACTATGAATATTCCAGTTACACAAGAAATCCCTATTGAAGAAGCGTGTCTCATATTAGGGTTGGGTCCCGACATATCAGACTCAACAGCTGTGCTTTCAAAATTCAAAAAGATTTGGGATGACAATCCTGAGGTGGAAAATCTTATTTTGGCAAAGCACACTTTACTGAGGCACATTGTATGTCAGGAAATGAAAACAAAAAGATATTTTTCCGTGGTCAGTCCCTTTGAAAAATCATGCATATCATGTAGGGGAACTGGTGAGATTTACAAGTTCGACAAGAATCTCGTAGATGTAAACTGTCCTGTTTGCTCAGGAAAAAAAGAAGTAGATAATGCAAAATGTTCACGTTGCATAGGAACTGGAAAAATCAAAAGGCCATTCCTTAACCATACCATGAAGTCCACCACTCCATGTAAACAATGCAACGAACTGGGTTTTATTATACCCAAAAGTGTTACAAAGAAGCCATACAAATCACCACGCCTTGCCATCCCTGTTTTTTCACGGGAGATTGCAAAAACCTTGTCTCAACTGATAAAGAAATAAGAAATAGGATTCGGAGAAACACTTCTTCTATATAACGGAGAAGTGTTTCTCCATAAAATCCTTTAGTGGAATTTTCTTTTCTTTATTAATTTTTTTCTTTCCGATTTTTACTTTTTGTTTCTTTGGCGGTTTTCCCAATCCAAGAGTATCATATATTGTATCTCTATCATCTGATTTTTCAATAATATCACAAAATAACGAAACATCATTATTTTTTAGTTCTGGAAATTTCCCTCTTATCGTATCAAATAATTTGTTTTTTTGTCGATATGGAAAAAATACTGTATCTCTTTTCAATACTCGAAAATCAATCACGCACTTTTTAAGAAATAAGAATAAATCTTCTTTTGTTAAATATCGTAATCCTATATTATTAAAATAATCATCAAGATAATGATTTAACGGTCCATGTCTCATAAACATTTGAAGTGCAAATGTATGTGTGATCGGAGAGTTATATTTTAAAATATTAACCTTTTCTGTTGGTTTAGGAAGCGGTGTATTACGACTTCCATCAAATAACCATTTATTGTATGATTTGAATGGCATATTATTCTCCTAAATATTTTGGGTCCATTTGACCTTCCCACCATTTATGTTCAGTATTTAAACATAGCACAATATTCCAATCGTTATCATCAAAAAATAAACCATTTTCATGATGAAAATGCCACACGAAATGCTTTCCTGAACCATCGGGTATTGTGAAATTCATTTCTGGATGAGCCAAAAAGAAAAACAATTTATGTTTTCCAATATCTTGTGTGTTTACCAATCCATATTGTGGATCAGATGTTTTAAAATATACTCTTCTTCTTTTTATTCCGTCTTTTCCAACTATTGTACTGTTATGACCAAATGGACAATTATCACATTTTGTTCCAGCTTTCTTTTCTTCATCTACATCACACTCTGTACATTCATCTTTTAAACGACTTTTGATATATGGAATATCAACAGTTTTGCCTGGTGCCACAAAACATCTACCCATTCTATTCTGCCTCCATTTCTTCTATTATTGTTTTATAGAAATTTATCATTTGTTCCTCACATAACAATTTGGGTACTGGAAGTGTTCCATTGAGAACATCATATATTTTGCTGATTAATTCTTCCTTATCATTATATAAATATTCTTTTGGTAATAATTCAGGATATGCCAAATCATTTCTTGCGAGAGGAACACAACCATTCATAATTGCATCAACAATTTGATAACCAAATGTATCTTCGTGTGCTGTTATTAACAATACTTCTGACATTGCTAAATTTTGATAATACTCTTCCCATGAATTTGATGTTGGTCTATGAATATCTCCAAATGTAAAGGCAACTTCATCTTCTAATTTCAAATCAACTTTTTGTGGAGTTGGTCTTGAAGCTGACATTATATTAAATGCCTTTTTCTTATTTGCAAATTTAAGAGGTGGGAATGGAAGATATGTTACTTTGGTATTTTTCCAATATGCCATACCAAAATCACTGCTTGCACTTATAAGTTTTCTTTGATGATATTCACTTCCAACAAATACTTTATCAAACAAGAAAGCATGTGAAGATTCAACTGGAAATTTTGAATAACTTACACTTTTAAAGTAATCAAATTTATTAATACTTGTTGCATGACAAAATGCAAACATCTTCGGACATTCCTTATGATATAAAACATTACAAAACAAACCAGGAAAACTAATATCAGAAAGAAATAATACATCATCTTCTTGTATATCCAATAACATATACTCTCTGATTTGTTCAGTCTCAAAACTTATTGATAAAGTGATTGGGGAAAACATATCAAGTCCTCCACGTCTACTTGCAAGAACTCCAGCATACTTTTCACCCAATACTAATACTTCATGACCTGCATTTTCAAATTCATCTGCAAGTTTCCAGAACCACCATTCGTTATAACGCATAGGTGTTGGATATTGCGGGACATATATTATTCGCATTTTAACTCACTCCCCATTTAATATAATTCCATATATTAAATATAAATAAAATTGCCATTTGAACAATCAAAAACCAATTTTTATTTTTGTAGAAAATATAAGATTGACATGCTACACTAACAGCATGGAGAATAAACCCAAAAGAGTTTTTCTCACCTAATAAATAAAGACCTATAATTGTAGTAATTAAAGAACTTATTTCTATTATTCTTAAAAAACCCATTTGCATTTACCTTCAAATAAGAAATACTTATGATCGTATTCCCATAAACTTTTTTGATCTGGGTATATTTCATTCATTAGATACTTTTTATCATCTGACATAATAACTTCATGAACATAAGGAGCATTCATGATTGTATTATAAAATGTTACATCAAATCCATTTCTTGCCAGTTGTTCTCCCATGAAACCCCATTCACGATGTTTTGGGTGTACTTCATAAATTGGGTCTGGAAAGAAAAATTTATTTTTGGGGTTAAGAAATGTTTGTGGAACTGTTTGCTGAAATAATTGCAGTCTAACAGTTTCACATTTTTCTTTTAACTTTAAAACTGTTTCACGTCTATCAACATCAGTATCACCTGAATATATGATTGCTATATTATTTGTTGGATTTTTTATCTGTTCAAAACATCCAATTATTTCATCATCAGGATGCGGTGCAATAATTATTGTTGAAATTAAAGATTCTTTCTGTTCGGTCATATTGACTCCTTTTTGTTTTTTGTTACTCAATAAAAAAATTTCGTCTCACTCATAATTCATACTTTTTATTTTCAGTATTATGTTCTTATTATAAAAAGTTTAAACTATATATATTAATAACTGTTAAGGGATTGTTTGATTACAATTCCGAATGAAGCGGCTGCTATCAAATTCAATTTGGTAGACTGCCGCAATTGATTATTTAAATGTAGGGTTTTCCAGTTTGTAACTACTAAATAAATAAGTAACTGGATTTTCGATATATTAGGTTTAATTGATCCGTGAAGGCGCGCCGTTGGGTCAGGATTTTCTTAAATATCGAGAAGCTTATAATAAGATGATGGATACAGTTCCATGGATTCCGGTAGTCTAAAAACTGTAAACGGTATGGTTCATCTTACGCCATTGCCCGGGCCATGATTGCCCGGGCCACTGAGGATACGCCCCCCTGTGGGAATCGCCCGATCCTCGGCGTCTTTTGAATGAACAACCCGTTCCCACATTTAAATTTCAATTTCATATGGTTTTCATATTCTCATATTATATGGGTTTATGAAAACCATATGTTAAAAATCATTTAAAATTTTTTTAAGTCAAGGAGGTGTTTATTGGACCGAAATAAAATAATTACTGGTCAAGTAGTATTGAGAGATGCAGCTATGGATATAGAAAATATAAATGATGGGACTGACAGAAAATTGATGATGGTTGTCGGTGTAATTGCAGTTCCTAAAGAGATGGATTTGAAAGGAGAACATAAATATACAATATGTAGCGTGCCTCCATCGAACGGTGTTGAAGGATTATTTCAGATGGTAGATCCAGACTTTAAGATGAAAACTCCTGAATTTGAGGAAATTGAATTAATTTTGTTTCCAGAAACAGGGCAAAATCTGACAACTGAAACGACTGGCATGGGGTTGGGAGGTATCGTAACTGGTCATCATGGGTGGAGAACCTAGATTTCTGAGGCAGTTCGTTTCTCAGAAAAACATCAATAATATTAAGAACAAAACATCAAAATCAAAAATTATTTATCTGTGGGTAGGGCAGTGGTAGTCCCGCCTGGTTTGGGACCAGGAGCACGTGGGTTCGATCCCCACCCCGCAGACCATATCAAAACTATATTTCATACCTAAGAGAAGTCATGTAAACATGGCCATTTATTAACAATCTAACAGTGAAAAAGGAGAATAGCGAATATGAGTTTTTTAGGTTTAGGAGAAAAGAACTATGCATCAATAGTGGCCTCATTTAAGAAGGTGGCCAGTGATCTTACTACTTATATAAAAGAGCAGCAAGAAAAAATTAAAACGTTGAGTGGTGAAAAGACTGAAATCGAATCAAAGATTCACACATCAGAAACTGAAATTACCAAGTCAGAGTACACAGCCGGAAAGATCGGTGAGTTGATCATGTTGGATCTGGATAACAATGGCTTGGTTGATATGGATGAAGTTCCGGATAATGAAGAACCTCCAGCAGAATAATTAATGGCAGCGTGGCGAAATTGGCATACGCGCTAGATTTAGGATCTAGTAGATTAAGTTCTGTAGGGGTTCGACTCCCCTCGCTGCTACCATTAATTTAATTGTGAAAGGAAAATTATGTTACGGAATGATGGTGAATACAGATTTTACATTATTAAACATAAATATAAAAAGAAAGGCGAATGGGCTGATTCAGGTGAATGTCGTCAATGGTTATTTCGAAAAAAGATGAACATCAATGAAAGAAGAGACCTAGTCAAAAAACATGATAAGAACTTCATACCTTTTTCAGCTAGCGGAAGATGTTGGCAAGAAACTGGAGTTCATGGTGCATATCATAAAATGGATGCTTTAAAGATTTTAAACATCATAACCGATCTAAACCCTGAGCATACTTTTGCCATATTTGTTGTAAACATAAAACAAACAACAGACTTTATAACACAAATGGTCTGTGAAATCTAATAAAAGAAGTTACCGTAAATAAATGCCCGGGTAGCTCAGTCTTCTGGTCTCAGAGCAGGGGTTTTGTAAACCTCATGTCGGGGGTTCGAATCCCTCTCCGGGCTCCATTATTAAACCCTCGTAGCCTAGTGGAATGGAGGCATCTGACTTCTAATCAGAAGGACGCGAGTTCAAATCTCGCCGAGGGTTCCATTAAAAGAAAAGGACTATTATGCTATTGCGCATTTGGCTAGTTGGTATCTATGACTTTCTATTACGTGCATATACACTTATCACAATAAGAAATCCATGTAAGAAATGTTTAGTGAAAGCATGTTCTTTATTAACTGTTGCCTCATGGTGAAATGGTATCACATGTGGCCTTGGACCACACGATCTTGGTTCGAATCCAGGTGGGGCAGCCATATTTTAAGAAAGGAGAAACGTTGGATATATCAGAACAGTTTTATGGTAAGACGCAATTGGCCAGTTGGATTACAAAAAACTATTCAAATGCAGCTATCAAAAATCTTATAGATAAAATTCCTCAAGAAGAAGCACATAAAGCACTTTATCCACATTTTTGGACTATTGGTCCTAAAGAAAATAAATCGGGAATTTGGTTATATGGTCAGAGCGATGATAAAGAATACTATAATTTCAATAGGGAAATAATATCAATATCATTATCGGTTGTAGACCCAAATACTATTATTGTATTAGACTACGAAAAAGTAGCATATGTATTAAGAAAGAGATGCTCTGCTAGTAGTCTTGCAAGAACCCTTGATTATTTTCTAAGAGGCGACTATTGTGACATACCTCCAATTCATATGGATGATTTATATGAAATGCTTAATGAATTAAAAGAAGGATAAATGGCAGACGAAGTTGATCATGTGGGTGTTCATCGAACTCATTGCTGTATTATGCATGGCTGTAAATATAATGATGAGAATTGTCCAGTAGAAAACGGCGAAGTTCGCCAAGAATTTATATGTGAAGACTGTGATCATGAAAACATCAAAAGCGTTGATGATTTAATAGCTATGCATCAACTCGGATTAAGAAGGTGTCATGAATGTGGAAGTCTTTATGTAACAGAGTAAAAATGCGGGAGTGGTGAAATTGGTAGACGCAAGGGACTTAAAATCCCTCGGAGTAATTCCGTCCCGGTTCGATTCCGGGCTTCCGCACCAAATATTAACCTCTAACAGAAAGGAGCAAAAAAATGGCAAAAGGCGATAAAAACGGAAGTTGTGGTGGAACACCAAAACGTGATGGCAGTGGTGGTGGAAAAGGAAATGCTGGAAAAGGTTCTGGTGGTGGGAGAAAAAGAAATTAGTTTACAATTAACCCTTTAACAGAAAGGAAAAAATTATGAAAGAAACACCAGGGCAACTTTTGGTAAGATTATTGGATGAAGTCATGACCGGGAGTGATCCTGCGGAGTTAAACAAGGAAATAAAAAAGGCGTTAGGATCCAGGATCAAAGATTGTGACATTGTCAATTGATTAACAATTTATTGCGGGGTCGAGTAGTGGTCAAGCTCATTTGTCTCATAAGCAAAATCTCGAAAGAGAACGTGGGTTCGAATCCCATCCCCGCTACCAACTTTAACTCGTGGGGGATTAATTTCCCCCATGATTATTAATAAAGGATATCATGGACTTACACGAACAAATAAGAAGTGATTTGAAAGAATCAATGAAAGCAAGAGGAAAGCATAAAGTTGATGCTTTACGAGTTATCATAGGGGAATTTCCTAGATTGAATTTAAAAGCAGGCGAAACTCCTAATGATGAACAAGTCCTTGCAATATTAAGAAGACTTCAAAAAAGCGAAAAAACTATGATTGAGGCAGCAAACCTTAAAAAAACAATGTTTCTTGAAGTGGTTGAATCTTATCTACCTCAATTAATGTCATTAGAAAAAATCACAGATTTCATTAATTCAAATATTGATATTAGAAGTTTTAAAAATATCATGCAAGCAATGGGTCCAATAATGAAAGATCTCAAAGGTAAAGCTGACGGAAACGATGTGAAGGCAGTATTAATGAAAATGAAATGATGTCGAGGTGGTATAATGGCTACGAAGTTTGAAGAGTTACTTGAACAGTTTGACTTCTATAAACGAACTGGATCAGGGAATGTAATTATACATCCCGGGTTACCAAA
The DNA here is from genome assembly GCA_017610225.1 of Candidatus Aenigmatarchaeota archaeon. The sequence continues at coordinate 13,931 of JAFCCM010000079.1, forward strand.
CGGTTTTATAGAACTCAAGGAAGATTTTGTTCAGAAATTAAAAGCTGATTTAAAAATGAAAGCTCAAATGTGTGCAGCTGGTATTGATGAATTAGATCCATCAACAAAATTTGCTATCATGATATTAACTGACTCATATTAAAATAATGGCGAGGTGGAGTAATGGGATCACAACGCCCTGCTAAGGCGTCCAACTGAAAGGTTGTGCAGGTTCGAGTCCTGTTCTCGCCGCCATACGAAAGGAGAATAAATGGCCAACGAAGAACAATATCCAGAAGGGTGGGTTAAACTAAGCGTAGTAATGAATCCTCACAATATAAAAGAAATGTATGCAACTGGCGGTGATCTTAATGATGGACCAGAAGGTGCTGATGTTGGTTATGAAGGTTTTGATTTATTACAGAATATTATCAAAGATGATAACGTCAATGCAATATATACAATAACTACATTAAGAGATACTAGTAACATGAGATGTATTGGATTTTATTTCAATGCAAGAATGGCTATAGAATCAGTCCTTGCCAATTCATGTGATATGTGTGAATGTGGTAATTATGAATATTGTGTTGTTGAAGAAATCAAACCTGGTTTATATTTTTATC
>JAFCCM010000017.1 GCA_017610225.1 Candidatus Aenigmatarchaeota archaeon
TATTGGAACAGGACAGAGTATAGTAACAAAAGATAACAAAATAAATACATTACTACAAATATAAAGGAATTAATAAAATGCTAATAGCATTAGATTATGATGGCACATATACATTAGATAAAGAATTTTGGAATAAATTTATTGCTGAGGCGTTCAAAAATAATCATGATGTTATATGTGTAACTATGAGATATGATAATTTACATGAATCTGCGGATATTAATAATTCAATAGGTAAATATTGTAAAGTTATTTTTACAGAAAGAAAAGCAAAAAAAGATTATTTGAACAGTCTTGATATTTATCCTGATATATGGATAGATGATAATCCGCAATGGATATATATTAATTCTATCTAAATTAGAAAAGGAACTTGATTATAATATGAAAGCAATTTTATTTGGACCTTTTGTTGGGGAACTATACTGGGAATGTGGAAGATTTGCTCCAATGCTTTCATATTATAAATTTAAAAAATATAAAGACATTAATATTAAATTTATTGTATTTACAAGAGAAGAAAGATTTGATTTATATGGTACATATGCAGATATTTTAGTACCATTAAGAATTAAAGGGGATTATAAAAATAAACAACCCAATTGTTTTATATTAGATGGTTTTAAGAGAGCTGATTATTCAGCATTAGCAAATAAGTTTAATACGAAATATAATAAACAGTATAATATAATTGATCATATATATCCAAATATAGCTAAAGCTGCATTTGAAAATAAAAATCAATATAACAAAAAAAATATGATTTTTCAATATCAACCAAGACATAAAAATTATGATTTAGTAAATGATTATATACCAAAAGATAAACCTATTGTTATTTTAGCTCCCAGATATAGAAAGGGATTTAGACGAAATTGGAAAAGATGGCCAGATTTTTATGATAAACTTGCAGCTGATAAAGTTCTAATGGACAATTTCAATTTTATTATTTGTGGAAAAAAAGGTGAATATATACCAGATGAAAAGAAAAGATTTTATGATATGACTGATATTGAACTTACAACTAATACATCATTGATTGGTATATTATTGGTTTTAATGGAGAACTCAATTTTTACATTTGGCTCACAAAGCGCCATACCAAATATATCTTTGTTATATAAGGTCGAAGTATTGGAGTTTGGTTGTCAAAAGTCATTGCATACAAAAACATATAATGTGAAAAACACACCAATCACATTTATTGATGATAGAAAATATAATATTGAAGTAAATACAATTTATAAATTATTTCAGAAATTGCTTATGAAGAAAAAGGAGAAAAAACGATGATTAACACATGGATTAGAGCAAACGCAAACCAACTAGCACAAATTAAAAAGTTTTTAACAGAGTGTGAGTATAAACCTGAATTTGATGAATTTCCTCTGAGACCAATTCAAAGACTTTTAAATGGATCAGAGGCAGAAATCAATAGACTTCAACATGAATTACAAATGCTTAAAGAAGGATTAAAGAAAGCAGACACTCCTAAAAGTAAACCAGATACCCCAGCTGGAACATAAAACACATGAGGGAAAAGGTTTTTTTAGTAGGTCCTTTTATTGGGGAACTTTCGTGGGAATTTTATCAATTTGCTCCATATATCATTCATTTGAAAAAGGAGAATCCAAAGGCAAAATTTATTATTTTCACAAGGCCATCTCGATTTGATTTATATGGAATATATGCAGATATTTTTGTTCCATTAAAATTTTCAGATGATATAAAAGAAAAACAACATTGTTTTGGGGTTAGAGGGTTTAGTCTAGATAAATATAATATATTAGCTAGCTCATATAAAAGACAATATAGGGAGAAGTTCAAGATTATTGAACATATTTGTCCTGATACTTCAATATTTTATTACAAATTAAAGTGGCAATATCCACGGGCATCAATGGATTATGATTTTGAACCGAGAAAAAATAATCTAGAAATAGCGGAAAAATTTGTAAATTCATCTGACATATTAATTGATATAAATGGAGATTTAGAGAAGGCAAAAGATGTCAATGATCTAATACTCCAATTTACTGATTTGATAGATAAGAAAAGTTCAATAGTTGGATGTCTTATTGAATCTATAAAGTTATGTAAGTATGTTATAGGTAATTTAAATTCTAACAGTTCAAGACTTGCACTATTATTGAAAAAACCATTAATTACAATTAATGAATCTTTGACTGATGATGAAATTAATTTACTTAATCCATATAAAACTCTTGTTATAAGAGCTCCAAATATTGAGGAAGGAGTTAACTTTTATGAGTCTATGTGATTATGGTTGTGGTCAAGAAGCCAAATATCAATTTAAAAATGGTAAATGGTGTTGTAGTAAAACACATAGATCTTGTCCTGAAATTTGCATAAAAGTAAGTGAAGCACTAAAGGGTAAAAAACGTTCATCATTTTCTGAAGAAACTCGCGTAAAAATGAGTGAATCAAAAAAGGGCAAAAAACGTTCACCATTTTCTGAAGAAACTCGAAGAATTATGAGTGAAGCAAAAAAGGGCAAAAATCATCCGATGTATAGAAAACATCATTCTGAAGAAACTAAAAGAAAAATGGGTGAAGCACGAAAAGGTAAAATACTTACAATTGAACAAATTAAAGAGCGATATCCATTTTTTTCAAGAATAGAAGAAATGAGATATAATCCAGACAAACCTGGAGAAAAAGAAATTCAAGTACATTGTAAAAATTCTGAATGTGAAAATTCAAAAGAAAAAGGTGGATGGTTTACACCATCTGGAAGTCAAATGGCAGAAAGAATAAGACAACTTGAAAATAAAGATGGTAATGGCGGAAGTTATTTTTATTGTTCACAAACATGTAAAGATGAATGTATTTTATATAATTTGCACTCAGATCCATATAAAGAAAATAAAGATCTTCCATACACACAAGAAGAATTAGAAATTTGGAAAACGCAAGTTAAAATTTTAGATAAATCAAAATGTCAAATTTGTGGAACAGAAAATGATATACATGTTCATCATATTATTCCAAAGAAACTAGAACCATTTTTTGCTTTAGATCCAGTTAATGGTATATGTCTTTGTAAAGAATGTCATTATAAATATGGACATAAAGAGGAATGTTCTGCTTGGAATATAGCCAATAGGAAGTGTAAAAATGAAAATTATATTTGATTTAAGAGCTACTGGTCTGGGAAATAATGGTGGAAGTAGCACTTTAATTAAATCAGGAAATACTTTACTTGAGATGGGACATGAAGTTTATTTTATTGATTCTGGCAGAAATCAACATACATGGACTCCTTTAAAAGCTACTCATATTGTTACTAAAAAAAATTCACAAATACCTGATGCAGATGTTATTATAGCAACTGGTTATCAATCTGTTGCTTCAACAGTTAGAGCTCCAGGTAGGTGCGGACTTAAATCACATTGGTTACGAGCTTGGGAAACTTGGCAAATGCCTGAACCAAGGATTGTTAAACAGGTTTTAGCAGCACCTACATTAAAGTTAGTCAACAGTATTTGCCTTCAAAATAAACTTAAACAATATAAGGTTCCTTCTGCTATAATAAGACCTGGTTATGATTTAAAAGATATATATTTTAGAGATCTTAGAGGTATAAACCCTCCACTTATAATTGGAGGATTATATACGAAAGGAAAACATGAAGGAATTAAAAGACCTTCATGGATATTTAAAACGTATGAATATCTAAAGAAAAAGGATTATAAAGTTGAACTTTGGATGTTTGGAAATACTTCAAAACCTCTTGAACATGTTGATAAATATTTTAAAACGCCTTCAATGAGCCAAAAGAATTGGTTATATAATCATGTTGATATATGGTTAGCTCCAGCTATGTTAGAAGGTTTACATATGCCTCCTGCTGAAGCAATGATGGCACGATGTCCTGTTGTTTCAACAGATGCTCCTATGTCAGGAACTCAAGATTATATGGTGCATGGTGAGACTGGACTGGTTTCACATAATAATCTTGAATCATTTATAAGATCCGTTAAGATTTTATATACACGAAATATAGAACGAATAGAAATGGGTATCAATGCAAGACGAAAGATTGAAAGTTTGGGTGATAGAAAATATAATATGCAGAAATTAGTCGATTATTTTATGGAAAAAATATCATAAAGGATTCATCAATGGAAATATATACAGTTGGAGAAATATTAGATCATCTTGATCATTGTATAAAATATAAGAAATCCTTTTCGCATATACGATTCGGAGATGGTGGTATTAAATTTATTCATTCTATGGTTAATAAAGATTTTGAACAACTTAATATTATAATAAAAAAAGAAGGATTGCCTTTGTATAAAATATTAGATATTTTTATTCTTTGGGGATATTATGCAAGAAGGGCTGATTATATTGATACTCCAGAAGTTTATTTCACAGGGGATTTTTGGCCAAGAATAAAGAAACCAGGAAAAACAATTAATGCTGAAACAGAAGACAAAATGAGAAGATGGAGAGATTTTTATTCAAGAGCAGAATTTGATAATGAACATTATTGTAATCCTGAATCTAATTGCTTAATGCTTATAGATATTCCTGGAAGAACTAATATTTTTGATATAATGAAGAACAGAAAAATATGTATTATTACAGCGAAACCTCAAATTCGTGAAGCATTGTCAAATTATGATATTGATGTTGTACCTATTGTTGGTCAGTGGGAAAATCAATATAAAAATTCATTTGTTAATGTAGTTAATCATATTAAGCATAATGCAAGAAAATATGATTTTTGGATTGTATCTGCAGGTGAGTTGGGCCGAATTTACAGTGGTCTTATTAAAAAGAATGGTGGGAGAACTATAGATTTAGGATTCGTAATTGAATATTGGTTAACCGGATACTTACATCCACGTTTTCATAGATTTATTTGTAAATCTATAAATGATAGATTTGCTTTAAAACTTACTAATGAAGGGAAACAGTATGAGAGGTATATTTAAATGGATATGATTGATATTACTATGACTGCAACTTTAAGACAAAAAATATTTCATGAGACAATTGTTGGGATAAGAAAGTATGTTATTGGTAAGAGTAATGTTGACAGATATAGATTAATACTTAATATTGATCAAATTGGGGAAAACATTGCTCCTAAAGTTATAGTTAAAATAGCAAAAAAACATTTTCCAAGTGTTGTAGTTCATAATGTTTCCAAAACTCCATCGTTTTGTAAAGCAGTTAAATGGGTATGGAGTCAAGCTACTGCAGATTATATTTTTCATATCGAAGATGACTGGAAGTTTTTTAAAAAAATTGATGTTGATGATATGATTAGCATTTTAAATAAACATAAAAATTTAAGTTCATTAAGGTTATATAAATATAACACTCCAAAATCAAAAAGGATTAAAACTTTTGGTTGTATGTGGAGTTATAATAAAGATGGATTTTATATTGCAGATGATTGGAGAAGACAATTTGGCTTGAATCCAATTTTGATAAAAAAAGAATTTATTGATATGGCATTACCAAGAATGGTTGATGATGTTAATCCTGAAAAACAATTTAGGAGCAGTCAAAAATATATGATTGATACTATAAAAAAATGGAAATATGGTTTGTATTGCAAACCTGGCGAAAAAAAATATATTGATGATACTGGTAGAATTTGGTTAAGGAGACAACAATTAAAAAAAAATAAAGGAAGTTTTATAACATGGGTAAAACGATAATGTTGTGTGATTATGGATGTGGACAAGAAGCAAAATATCAGTTTAAGAATGGTAAGTGGTGTTGTAGTAAGAATCAAAATTCTTGTCCAAAAATTAGAGAAAAACATAAAGAATCAGCAAAATCAACTTTTAAAAAAGGACACACTCCATGGAATAAGGGAAATGTGGATTATTTAACCGATGAACTTAGATTTAGAATGGGAGAAAAAAATATTGGAAGAGATGGGTGGAATAAAGGTAAGACTGAAGTTTATTCAGAAAGATCTTTAAAATTAATGAGTGAATCAAGAAAAGGAAAATCTCCATGGAATAAAGGTTTAAAAAATTGTTATTCTGCAGAAAGTATAAAAAGAATGAGTAAGGCACATAAAGGTTATAAAGCAACCCGTAGTCATAAAAATAAACTTAGAATAGTAGCTATTAAAAGAATCGAAAATAGATATGGTCAATGTATTCCTAATTATAATCCAATTGCTTGTAAATTAATAGATGAATATGGTAAGCAAAATAATTATAATTTTCAACATGCTGAAAATGGCGGGGAATATTATATAAAAGAATTGGGATACTGGGTTGATGGATATGATAAAGAGAAAAATGTTGTTATAGAAATTGATGAAGAATATCATTTTGATGTTTATGGAAATTTAAAGATAAAAGATATTAAAAGACAGAAAGAAATTGAAAATTATTTAAATTGTAAATTTATAAGAGCAAGGATATAAAATGCTTATTATTTTATATGGGGATATTTCAAACAAGAAAAACGGAAAGCAGCAAAGAATGATTTCTGGTGAAGTTACATGTGGTTATCGAGAATATGCGAAAAACTTTGGTTGTATTATTTATATGACTCCACAAGATATAAAACAATCATGGGAACGTGTTATGGTTCAGCCTAAAAATGTTGTAAAATTTATAAATAAACATCCTGATGCTATAGTATGGTCTGTGAAACATTCTCCAAAAAAAGATGAACAAATTTTATCAAAAATAAAGAACAAAAAAATATATTATTCATGTAATGCAAAAAATATATGGAATAGTAAATGTAATGTTAGTTTAGTTGATACTCCAAAAAGAGTTAAGAAGAATGGTAAATTGTGGTTTAAGGGAAAGGAACCACATTATTGGAAGTCTCTTAAAGAACAACAAAAAGAATATGATTATGTATTAGTAGGTTTAAGAGGTGATAAAAATGAAACATATTTTATTAAGAGGTTAAATGAAATAAAAGAGAAAAGGAAAATTTTATGGATCGGTGGATATAGATTTAAAAGAAAAATTCCTAAAACTCACCATGAAGTTCATTTAACAAAAAAGTTAAGTCAAGATGAAGTTCGGAATCATATTCCTAAAGCCAGAGTTGGTATTCTATTTACGGAGTTGAAAGTAGAAGGATTTCCACAATCATTTTTAGAGATGACTATGTGTGGTGTCCCTGTGGTTTATAATCAGAAAGCACCTGGCAATAAATTTTATTTTCATAAAGAGAATTCTTTACTTTGTATTAAAAAAGATATTATAAAGAGTGCTGAAACTTTATTGAAAAATAGAGATCCGATCAAATGTAGAGAAATAGCAATTAAAAATTATAGTTTAGAAAAATCTTATAAAAGGATATTAGAATGTTTAAAGTAATAACGCTAAGCGATTCAAATTATTTTGATTCCGGTAAATTGTTTCTTCAAACAAGAAATATTATTAAGAATCATGATATTGTTTTATATGGTCCTGATTTAAATAAACAACAATTAAAACAATTGAAAAAACATAATATTTCATATGAGAAACTTGATAAAAAAGAATGGGATATGAAGATGCAGTTTTTGAAGTTTGATATGATTCTTAATGAATTAAAGAAAGATGTAGATAAGAAATATAAAGGATTTCTTCTAATAGATTGGGATGTCTTTTTTGTAAATGATTGGTCTCATCTATATAATTATGATTTTGATCTTTGTATTACTGTTAGACCTGATGAAATAAAGAGAAGAATATTAAGGGCTTATGGTTGTGGTGGTGGTTTCTTTTTTAAACATAGGGCGAAAGGTTTATTTGAATATATACAGAAAGTTATTTTGAATGGTGGGGATGAGGGTATACCAGAATATAACCGTATATGGAGAACATTGGAAAGTGGGAGACCAGCTCATAAAACACATTATAGAACAGAACATCGCTGGTGGATAGACCAGATTACGATCTCCAGTATCGTGCTAAGATTTTTAGAGAAAAAGAATTATAAACAAAAATTTGGATTAGAACCATTATTTTCAACTTTTAATGGATATAAAATTGCGTTTGTTAGCGAAAAAAATTATAACGTTATTAAGTCAAATGCAGTAATTAAAAAAGAAAAGGATATATATATTCGACATTTGCAGGAGCATGGAAGAAGGCAAATAGTTGGATCAGAAAAAGCTAAAATTAAGGAAAAATTATAAAGGAGAAACGTAATGGCAAAATTTAAAGTAATAGATTCAAATTCAAATACACATATAATTAATGCTTTGTTTATGAAGGTCGATATTAATGGTGTGTTGTGTTTGTATGGAAGACCATTTTCCGGCAGTTACAAACCTGTAGCATCATTCCAAAAGTGGATCAGTGCGGTTCCGCATGACGAACATAATTAGTAGGAAAAGAAAAAGGTAAAGTTAAGGAAAAATTATAATGGCAGATATACTAACAAAATTATCGAATAAGCATGGGTGTGATAAATCTGATAAAAACCATAATTATACAAGAAGATATCATACTTATTTTGAAAAAGATAGACATAGTAAATTTACTATGCTCGAACTCGGATTCGGTCAAGGAAAATCAGTTAAAATGTGGTTAGAATATTTTACTAAAGCTAATTTAGTATCTGTTGATATAAGGAAGACATTACCACAAGATAAATTGATTCAAAATTATGTTAAAGATAATAGATTTGAATTTGTTAGTGCTGATCAAATAGATATGTCTAAAATTTTGAAGATTGTTAATACTTATAAAAACTTTTATATTATCATAGATGATGCATCTCATATTGAAGAAGATCAACAATACACATTAGGACATTTATTTCAGTTTGTTATTCCTGGTGGGTGGTATATAGTAGAAGATTTGAAATGTAAAAGAAGTCATAATGAAAAGTTTGAAGTTAAAGCAGATAAAACATTACAAGTATTAAATAGGTATTTAAAGAGTAAGAATTTTAATAGTAAAGTTTTAACTTCAGAGCAAAATTTATATTTAAATAACAATATAGAAAGTGTAGCGATATATGATAAAATAGCATTTATAAAAAAGGGGTTAAATTGATGAAAATAATGATAACGGGTTCAAATGGTTTTATAGGTCATCATTTTGTAGAGCATTTTCTGAAGAATACAGATTGGGAAATTTATGCTGTTGATAAATTAACATATGCTGCTTCTGGTTTTGATAGAGTTAAAGATATAAAAGCATTTGATAATAAAAGAGTGAGGTTTTTTACTTTAGATATAACTTTGCCTATTTCAGATGGAATTTATAAAGAGTGTAATGGTGTAGATTATATTTTACATCTTGCTGCTGAAACGCATGTAGATAGATCAATAGAAGACCCTGAACCATTTGTAATGTCTAATGTAGTGGGAACAATGCATATGTTAAATTTTGCTAGAAAATGTAAAAATTTAAAGGCATTTTGCTATTTTGGAACAGATGAAGTTTTTGGTCCAGCTCCACAGGGAATAGCATATAAGGAATGGGATAGATACAATTGTACAAATCCATATTCAGCAACAAAAGCTGGAGCAGAACAATTATGTTTATCTTATATGAATACTTATAATTTACCTGGTTTTATTATTCATTGTATGAATGTATTTGGAGAAAGACAACACCCAGAAAAATTCATTCCTATTTGTATTAGAAAAATTAGAGATAATGATAAGATAATTATACACGGAACGTCTGATAAAAAACAGGCAGGATCTCGTTTTTATATTCACGCTAGAAATGTAGCTAATGCAATATATTGGTTATTGGATAAACATAAACAGCGAGATATTTATAATATAGTTGGTGAAAAAGAACTTTCTAATTTAGAAGTTGCTCAACTTATATCTAAATATATGAATAAAAGTCTTAAATATGAAATTGTTGATTTTCATTCTAGTCGTCCTGGACATGATTTAAGATATGCTTTAGATGGTGAAAAGTTAGGAAGTATGGGTTATACAATTCCTATGACTGTTTATGATTCTTTAAGGAGCACTGTTAAGTGGACATTAAGACATGAAAAATGGTTGGGGGTAGTATAAATGAAAATAGACTTTTTTACTTTTGTAGGGCCAAATTCTGCAGATTATGCGGAGTATTTAAAATATACATGTGAAACTTTTTTGAGTGGAAAACATGAAATTAATTGGAAATGTATTGAGTCAGTTGGTTCTGATAGATTGCCTAAAGGGTATAAATGTGTTGCAAAGGCTGGAAATATGAACCACAATTCTCTCAATCATGGAACTGCTATGAATTTAGCTTTGGAATATATAGAGTCTGATTATGTTGTATTTATAGATTCTGATATGGCTATTGTTTATCCAAATTGGGATGATATTATTGTAAAAGAATTGAATGAAAATGATTGCTTTGGTGTTAGTTATGGTCATGCCAAAAAATATAGAGATTTTCCAACGGTTTATTTATTTATGTTTAGATCACATATTTTAGATAAGGTAAAATTAGATTTTAGACCAAAAATAAAGAAAGGTGTAGATTCTCCTATCAGATATAATATTGATGAAAGTGAAGCAAAATTATTCGGAATGAAAACAGGCAATATAATTAAATGTGATACAGGATGGGAGCTTCCTTTAATTGTTAAGGGGGCTGGGTTTACTAGCAAGTCTATGTCAATGATTATGATGGCTTCTAAAAAAGCTCAATTACCTTTTGAAAATGGTAAACATAAAAAATTATGTATGCAAAAACCTGGTCATATGTATGAGTGGCATTATAATGGAAAAGTGTTTACTACACACAAACAAGCTAGTCGTGTGCATCCCTTGAAAGGAACTTGGGGAAATGCTTGGAAAAGACGGATTGATTTATATATTAAGGAGAACATTAATGGCTCATAAAACACAAATAGATTGGTGTTTAAAAATTAAAAAAGAATATCCTGAATATTTTTTTAAAAAAAGAGTATTAGATATTGGATCACTTGATATAAATGGAAATAATCGAGATTTATTTAGAAAGTGTGAATATATAGGAATAGATGTTATCGAAGGAAAAAATGTTGATGTTGTATCTATTGCTCATAAATATGAAAGCGATAAATTATTTGATGTAGTAATGTCAACTAATTCTTTAGAGCATGATATGCATTTTAAATTGACATTAAAAAAAATGGTAGAATTATTAAAACCAAAAGGATTAATGTTTACTACTTCACCACATATATGGCATGAACATGGAACAAAGAAACTTAAATCCGAAAGCTCTGGAACATCTCAAATGGAAGGTGAATGGGCAAATTATTATAAGAATATTAATATAGCAGATATTACTGAAACATTAAATATTGAAAAAATATTTTATGAATGTTATGTAGGCATTAGTGGCAGAGATTTCAGATTTTGGGGTATTAAAAATGGAACTTGATCTTTTTACTTTTATAACTAGAAATGGGGCTGATTATGCTGAGTATTTAAAATATACTTGTGAAAAAAATTTGAGTGGACAACATAAAATAAACTGGAAATATGTTGAATCACTTGATTTAAAAAGACCGCCCAGTGGTTATACCTGTGTGGGTAAATCTTATGGAGATGGTGAACATAGTTCTATGAAACATGCAATTGCGATAGAAAAAGCATTAGAGTGTATAGAAAGTGATTATGTTCTTTTTGTTGATTGTGATGTTGCAGTTCTTTATAAAGGATGGGATAATGTTATTATTAATGAATTAAATAAGAATGATTGTTTTGGTGGAGCAACTTCAGAAAGTAAAAATGAATTTGACATTAGTAGATATAAAAAATTTCCAAAGATTAATTTTTTTTCATTTAGATCTGATGTGCTTGATAAGGTTGAGTTAAATTTTAGACCATTTAGAGAAGGAGTATTTAAAGAAAAAATTCCTCCAAAATATTCAAAATATTTAAATATTAAAAATGAGTATGATATTAGTTATGATATTGGATGGAGATTGCCTATTATTTTTAAAAGAAATAATTTAAAATATAGTTATATGCCATGTTATTTATGGGAGTCTAAGGAATCAATATTACCACATATGACTGACGAAAAGATTAAATTAAAAAAAAATAAAAGATCAGAGGAATGGCATTATAAAGGACAATTATTTGCTGCTCATAAAAAGTTCGGGAGAGCCCATGATCTAAATGGAGTTTGGGGAGATGTTTGGAAAAGAAGGATTGATTCATATATTAAGGAGAATAAGTAAATGAAAATACCGTTTGGAAAGGATTCTCATGTAAGAATTATTAAAGAAATAGCATGTGGTTTAAATAGGGCGGGTGTTTTAAACAGATACTTAGAACTTGGTTTTAGTAAGGGAGTTTGTTTTAATGCAGTTAGTCCATTAGCTAAAGAATCATATGCTGTAGATATTAATAGTAGTTATTTTGGAAAGGATACTGAAAATATTTTTTATTATAGTGGAACTACTACTAATTTTTTAGAAAATCATAATAAAAATAAGAAATTTGATTTGGTTTTTATAGATGCAGATCACAAACATGAATCTAGTTTAAATGACTTTAAATTGGTTTTACCTCTTGTAAATGATAATGGAATGGTTCTTTTACATGATACATATCCAACATCTGAACTATTAACTACTAAAAGTTACTGTTATAATACTTATAAAACTGCCGATTATATAAGGAGAAATTATTCTGATGTATGTGAGATATGTACATTACCATTTTATTTTGGTATATCAATTGTGAGAAAATTAAACAGACAATTATTATGGAAGGAATAGGAGTTAAATTATGTCACATAAAGCACAAAAAGAATGGTGTAAAAAAATTAAAAATGAATATCCAGAATATTTTTTAAAAAAAAGAGTATTAGATATTGGATCTTTAGATATAAATGGTAATAATAAAGGTTTATTTAGAAAGTGTGAATATATAGGAATAGATGTTATCGAAGGAAAAAATGTTGATGTTGTATCTATTGCACATGAATATAAAACAAAAAAATTATTTGATGTGATACTATCAACTAATTCTTTAGAACATGATATGTATTTTAAATTAACATTGAAAAAAATGGTTAATTTATTGAACCCGTCAGGATTTATGTTTTTCTCAGCTGGTCATAAATTTAAAGACCATGGAACTTTAGAAAAGAATCCGGGAGATTCTGGAACAACTCAAATGGGAGATGAATGGGCAAATTATTATAAAAATTTTAATATAAAAGATGTTACTGATTCATTAAATCTTGAAAAAATATTTGTCGAATTTTATTTAGGAATTAAAGACAAAGATTTAATATTTTGGGGAATAAAAAATAAATGAAAAAAGTTATATACACAGTTATGTTAGGGAAAAAGTATAAACTTAACGAACCAAGATATGTTAATAAAAATTGGTCTTTTATTTGTTTTACCGATAGAGAAAATCTTGTTAGTAAAAATTGGTCTATTATAAAAGTTAAACATAATGATGCAAAGAAAAAATCAAGAGAGATAAAAATAAGATGTGATAAATTTTTAGATTTTGATATTTGTTTATATTTAGATTCCAAGTTTGTAGTTAAATGTGATCTTGATGATTTTGTAAAAAAATATCTTAAAAATGACATTGCTGTGATGGATCATAACAAATTGAATTGTCCATATAAAGCAATTAAAAAATGTGTTGACCTTAAAATAGATAAGAAAGATATACTTATGAAGCAATATCGTGCTTATAAAGATGCTGGCCTTCCTGAAAATTTTAGAGTTTGTTCACCTGGAATTATGTTAAGAAAAAATACTGATGAAGTTATAAATTTTATGAAAATGTGGTATGAAGAAATTGTAAAATATAGCTATAGAGATATTCCAAGTTTTTCATATATTTTATGGAAAAATCCAATCAAATTAAGTTTAATGCCATTTAGAGAGACTTATTTTCAATTTAGGGTCAGTTAGTGGGGGATTAAATAATGTCTAAAATTAGACGAACGTGTAGATCATTAAGTGAAGATTTAAACAATAATCCTATTACAATAAAAGAGCAAAAGATTATTAATAAAAAAACAAAAATTTTTACAATTGGAAGTTGTTTTGCTTTAGAAATTTCAAAGTTTTTGTACCAAGAAAAATATAATATTTGTAATATTGAGTTAGATAAAATAGATAAGCATAGACCACCTAATTTGATTTGGTATAATACATACTCTATACTTTATGAATTTGAAAAATTGATCGGTGAATTTAATTATGAAGATATATGGAAAGTTTCTGATGGAAGATATCAAGATCCTTATAGAAAATGTATTTTTTCTAAATCAAAAGATAAATTATTATTAATGTTGAAAGAGTTAGATAACTCAATAAGGAACTGTATTATTAATTCAGATGTTCTAATAATTACTTTGGGATTAGTTGAGGTTTGGTTTCAATCAAATGGAAAAGCTATATGTGCAGTACCTGGACATCCAAATGGGAAAGGAGGCGGACAAAATTCTAAATTTAAATTTACAAATTATGATGATAATTTAGATAACATGAGAAAATGTATGAGTATATTACAAACTATAAATAATAAATGTAAAGTAATCTTAACAACATCTCCTGTTCCTTTATACTTAACTTTTAGAGATCTTGACCAGTTAGTTGCTAATACAGAAAGTAAGAGTATTTTGAGATCTGTTTGTGGGCAGATTTCTAGAGAATATGATAATGTAATATATTATCCAGCTTATGAAATGGCTTTAAATTCTAGCAAAAAAGACGTTTTTAAGAAAGACGCTAGACATATTCGATCTACATTTGTGTCTAAAATAATGAAACATTTTGAAAAATATTTTATGGAGTAATAAATAATGAAGGAATTTCAAGAACTATATAAAATAAAAGGATCTGATATAGCTGTATTTTTGGGGAGCGGTTCATCAATTAATAGAATAACCAATGAACAGTGGGAAAAAATTAGTGAGGTCGATACATGGACAGTTAACAATTGGGTATATCATCCCTTCGTACCAAAATTTTATAATCTTGAAGTTAAGGGTATTGATAAAAAGATTATAACAGAAAGATTTTTAGAAAAAGAAGAAGAATATAACAATACTCATTTTATTATTGATAAAAGTAAAAAACTTGCGTTGAACAGTATTAGTACACAAAAAAATGTTTATTTATATAATTTAGATATAATGGATGATGTGGATACATCTAAACATAATCCTAAAATTAAATATGAGTATAAAGTTAGTAGCGACCCAAACACATTAATTGCACATAATTTATGCTCATCTCTTACATTAATATTAGATTTTTTGTGGAGATTTGGATATGAAAAAGTAATTTTCTTTGGTGTAGATATGCATGATTCTAGGTATTTTTGGACCAATCGACCGGAATATGGAAAAACCCATTGTCAATATAATCACGATCATAAAAAAAATAAAAAAATAGAACAACCTCATACTACTTTTCGCATTAAGGATTTTGTAATATGGTTTTCTGAAGAATGGATGAGTAAGATTGACTGCAAACTTTTTGTCGGTCATAAAGATACTAAATTATATCCTGATTTAAAATATTTTGATATAGAGAATTTGAAAGGGGGTAAGTTACATGGATAAGAGCGAACCTATTGGTATTTTGTTAAAAGGTCCGTCGTTAGAAAAACTTCCAAAAATATACAAAAATTTTAATAATTGTGTTTTAGTTAATTGGTGGGATAAAGAATTTGAATTATTTGATAATTATATAATTGATAAAAATATTATATTGTACTCTAATGCAGCTAATTTATGGGCAAAGTATTCAGAATCTTACACATATACAAATCCAGAGACTTACAAAAGATATAAGGTAGACTCTTTTGGATTTCCTTTTTCTACTACTTATTTTAAAGAAAAACCGGTAGCAAAGTTTTTAAAGACTATTGAAAAATATGGGGTGACTGATATTCATTCAATACCAAATAAGTATGAAGATGAAACAATGAAAAGACCAAGAAACTGTGGAATGAATGCCATACTATATTTTGCTATAGTAATGAAATTTAAAGAAATTTGGATATGTGGTTTAGATTTTTATTCAGGTAAGATCAAGTATGCAACTGGTGGGAAAAAAGATAGAGTTATGAAACCTGAGAGAGATAGAATGTTAAGTAGATTTAGCAACTATATGGATAAGTGTAAAGATACTAAATTTAATATTGTATCAAATTATGATGATGAATTTTTTACTCAATTCTCAAACGTACATAAATTTTGAAGGAGGATTAATTTTATTGAAAAATAAAATCAGTTTATTAGCTAAAAGATATCAGAAATTTATGAGTCTTACTAAGATTAAGAGCAATACAAAAATAATAGATTGTGCGTCTGGTAGAGGATTTGGCAGTAACTTTATTTTACAAACGTTTACTCCCAAGAAACTTGTTTGTATTGATATTAGTAGTTCTATGATTGAAGAGTGTAGAATGAGGACTAATGGTAAAGCTGATGAATATATACAAACCGACCTGAGAAAATTTGAATGTGATGAACAGTTTGATTATTTTTTTTCTTTAGAAACATTAGAACACTTACCCAAAGAAGATAACATGATAATTTCAAAGAGAATATCTAATTTAATTAAAGTTGGAGGAAAACTTTTTATATCTGTTCCTGGAAACCCAAAAGATTGTATGAAAAATCCTGATCATTTACAAATGGTTTCAGAAAAAGTTTTAGTGGATATGTTTGATGTTTTTACTTTAGAAAGTAAAGGTAGATTTATTAAGAGGAAGAAAGAACCAGATTCTTATAATTCACTTTATGTATTTATTAAGAAATATAATTAAATAGAGGGGATATATTATGAATAAAATATTACTAGTGGGAGAGATAGGAATTAATCATAATGGTGATATAAATATAGCTAAAAAATTAATTGATGTAGCAGGATTAGCAGGATTAGATTATGTTAAATTTCAAAAGAGATATATTAGTAGTTGTTATACTAAAGATTTTTTAGATTCTTCAAGAGAAAGTCCTTGGGGAACAACTCAATACGATCAAAAAATGGGCATCGAATTTGAGAAAGAAGAATATACCCTTATTAATAAGTATTCTAGTGATAAAGGTATTGGTTGGTTTGCTTCTCCTTGGGATATAAAATCAGTAAAGTTTCTATCCAAATTTAAAGTTCCATATATGAAAATAGCAAGTGCTAGTATTACTAACTTTGAAATTTTAGAAGAAGTTAAGAAAGCAAATATTCCTGTTATAATATCAACTGGCATGTCAACTAAAGAAGAGGTTGATAAGTGTGTTAATTTTTTTGGTGATCAACTAGAATATATTCTTGCTTGCAAGAGTACATATCCAACATTAGACGAAGATATGAATATGAGATTTATTTCTACTTTAAAAAGAGAGTACCCAAAACATAAGATTGGAATTTCTAATCATAATGCAGGAATTCAGTTTTGTTTAGGTTCTGTTTTTCTGGGAGTAGAAATGATTGAATTTCATATAACCATTGATAGATCTATGTATGGAAGTGATCAGGCAGCATCTATTGAAACTAATGGTATTTTAAAAATTGGAGATCATGTAAGATCATTAGAAAAAGGTGTTGGAACAGGAGAGTGGACTATAACTCCAGAAGAAAAAAAGATAAGATTAAAGTTGAGAGGGTAAAAGAATATGAAGGTTGTAGCATTAATCCCTGCCAGAGGGGGGTCTAAAAGAATACCTTATAAAAATATTGTTAAAATAAATGATAAACCATTAATATGTTATGTTATAGAAGAACTTTTGAAAACTCCAGAAGTTGATGATATTATAATTTCAACTGATGATAATAAAATATCAAATATTGTAACAAGTCATTATGGGAATAAAATTATTGTTTTAAAAAGACCCTCAGAATTGGCTACAGATGAATCTACAACAGAGTCAGTTATTACAGATGTAATTGATAAATTAAAAAATAAGTATACTCATATGATGTTAGTTCAATGTACTTCACCATTAACAGAATCTTTAGATTTTTCTGTTTTGATATCTAAAGTTAAATTATTTAATAGTGCAACTTTTTACTATGAAACAGATTCTTTTTTCCTTGATTTTGAGGATGATTTGATAAATTTAACAACTCCGAGATTACCAAGTCAAAATAAGAAATTGCGAAAATTAGAAGCAGGAAATGCTTGGATATTTGAAATTGAAGGATTTTTGAAATATGGTTCTAGATTATTTGGAGATATAGGCATATGTAAAATAGATTCTCCAAAGGAACTAGAAATAGATGATCCTGAAAATTTAGTATTAGTTGAGTGTTTATTAGAAAGGAGAAAAAATGAACAGAAAAGTTTTTTGGAATGATAAGTTTATTGATGAGAAAGATGCCAAAATTTCAATATATGATTCATCAATGATGTTTGGAGATGTAGTATTTGAAATGACACGTTCTTTTAATAAAAAGCAATTTAAACTTAAAGAACATATAGATCGTTTATATGAATCAGCAAAGTGTATTTATATAGATATTCCTTTAAGTAAGTCAGAGATGATTGATGCTGTTTATAAAACTATAGAAAAGAATGAACCTGTATTTGAAAAAGATGATGAACATAGAGTAATGATTAATGTAACCAGAGGATTATTATCTATATATCAAAATATTGTAGGAATACCCAATGGACCAAATGTTATAATAGCTGATTTTCCTTTAAGATGGACAACCAATGGAATGGGTAAACTTTTTGATGATGGGGTAAATGCTATGGTTCCATCTCAACGAGCTATTCCTGCTAGATTATTAGACCCAAAAATTAAAAATAGAAATAGAATACATTATTTAATGGCTAATATCGAAGCTTCTAAACGAAAAGGAAAAAATATTTGGCCAATTTTATTTGATGAAAATGGTTATGCAACTGAAGGTCCTGGTGATAATTTTTTTATAGTTAAAGATGGGATAGTTATATCTCCAGAGGGAAGAAATATTCTTAGAGGTATTAGTCGTCAGTTTATATTTGATTTATGTAAAGAAAATAAAATAATATATAAAGAAAAAAATATAGAATTATATGATATAATTACCGCAGATGAAGCATTCTTTTCAGCCACACCATTTTGTATGCTACCATGTGTGTCTATAAATGAAATTTTAATAAGTGATGGTAAACCAGGTCCTATATATAACTTACTGCTTAAATTATGGAGTAAATATGTTGGAGTAATTATAAAAAAGCAAATTCAAGAGTGGGATGAAAGTAATAATAAACTAAGAGGAACATCCCCTTATCAATTTGGAGAGAGTGATGAGTAAACAATTTTATGGTCTTACAACAGTAAATATAGAGTTAAGTTCAAGATGTAATAAAAATTGCTGGATGTGTGGAAGGAGGAAAATTGATAAAAATTATCCGGAAGTTGCTATGAACTATGGAGACATGGAAATGTACTTGGTTAAAAAAATTGCTGAACAACTTCCATCAAAAATAATTTGTCAATTTCATTCAAATGGGGAAAGTTTACTACATCCAAATTTTGGTGATGCAGTGAGTTTGTTTAATAGACAAATTAAGTGTATGAATACAAATGGAAAATTAATAATTGAGAAGCATGATGAAATTATTGATAATTTAGATACTATTACAATTTCAGTTATTGAAAAAGATTCTGAGGGTGATGAACAATTTGAGTTAGTTAAAGAGTTTTTAGATATTAAAAAAAATAGAAAACCATTTATGATTTATCGTCTTTTGGGAAATATAGAAAATAGACATAAGTGGGAAAGTTTGCCTGGTATTATTGTAGATAGAATATTACATAGCCCAATGGGAAGTTTTAAATATACAAAGAAAGTAACTAAACCTGAAATTGGAATATGTCTTGACCTTCTTAATCATTTGGTAATTAATAGATTTGGGGACGTAAGTATATGTGTTCGTTTTGATGTAAATAAGTTGGGTGTAATTGGAAATATAAATTCTGATAAATTAATAGATATTTGGAATGGAAATTTAAGATCAGAGTGGATACAGTATCATATTGAAGGAAAAAGACAAAAGGCTCCTCTTTGTAAAACATGCGAATTTTGGGGAATACCTAGAGGATAAATATGAAATATCGCCAATTAGTTAAAACTGTTGATACAAGTGATTATCATGAGGGGATTATATCGCTAGGTCAAGTTAAAGCACAATATAATCCCGAGAGATTTCATTTGTGGAAATCATTACATAAAGAAAAC
Source organism: Candidatus Aenigmatarchaeota archaeon (assembly GCA_017610225.1). The sequence continues at coordinate 20,134 of JAFCCM010000017.1, forward strand.
AGAAAAGATAAGTCTTATCGTCAATTACAAAGATTATATGGAAGGAATAATAGATGGATTGATGATAAAATTAAGAAGTTTCTTGATGTTTTTGAAAGTATAAAAAATGAGGGATTTAAAGAAAGTATAATGATAGTTGAAAGATCATTAGTAACAAATAAATACAATGATGGTTTTGAGATATTTGAAGGTCATCATAGAGTTGGTTGTGCATTAGTTTTAAATATGAAAGAAATTCCTTGTCAAATAATAAGGAGAAAAAATGAAAACGATTGAAAGTTTGATTGATAAATGTAAAGGAAGGCGAGCTGTTATTATTTGTACTGGTTCGTCTATAAAAGAATATGAAAGTAAGATAGATACTTTTATTTTTGAAGAAAAAGCATTTACAATTGGAATAAATAATATAACAAAATTCTTTATGCCTGATTATCATTTATGGACAAATACTAAAAGATTCAGAACTTTTGGTAAAAATATTTATCCTGAATCTGAACTTTTATTGGGAGCTGGCATTCATTTAAAAACTATAATAGAAGTGCTTGGTCCTGTGGGATATACTTTAATAAATTTTACAGATATGAAAGAGGGCGTTCCGATTGGATATAGCAAAGGAAAAATTTTAGGATTTTTTAGAACAGCTGGATGTCTTGCTATTATGATTGCTCATTTAATGGGAGCCAAAGATGTTTCAATTGTTGGTATGGATGGTCATACATTTTATAATTATGAAGATATAAAATCTGGAGAAAAATCACACCATTGTTACGAAGAAGACTATAAACCATTTACAAAAGAAATATGTATTAAAAAAGATCAAGTTGTTACAGGAGTTTTGAGCAGTTTAAAAAATTATGGGATAGATTTGAAAATATTAACTCCAACAATTTATGAAGAATTTTATGGAGGTGCTAAATGGTTGTATTAGACTGCACATTCCGTGATGGGGGTTATAATAATAATTGGGATTTTGATATATCCTTAGCGAATATTTATCTTGAAACAATGGAACAGGCAAAGGTTGATGCAGTTGAAATAGGATTTAGATCTTCACCAAAAAAAGATGTGGGTAGATTTGCAAAAGTTACAGACTATTTTATTGAAGATAATTTACATATTCCAAAAATTGAATATTTTGGGGTTATGATAAACTCCGGTGAATATGATTATCATTTAGTAAAGAAATTATTTTGTTATGCAGATGAATCGCCAATTAATTTGGTTAGATCAGCTACTCATTTTCATAAACTTGATGAAGCAGAAATTGTTTTAAAGCAGTTAAAATCAATGGGATATACTGTTACACTGAATCTAATGCAAGCTGCTGATAAGAGTTATGACGAAATTAGAGATGCCGCCAAAAAAATAAGTGAATGGAAATGTGTTGATATTTTATATTTGGCAGATTCTTTTGGTGGAATGAATCATGATACTGTTAATTATGCATTTAAAGCATTAAGAGAAGGATGGAATGGTTTGTTTGGATTTCATGGACATAATAATAAAGGACAGGCATTAAATAATACACTTGAAGCTATTGATATAGGAGTTGAATGGGTAGATTCAACAATCCTTGGTATGGGTAGAGGCCCTGGTAATACAGAAACAGAATACTTACTTAATGAATTAAATAAGAGAAATTTTGAATTTGAACTTGAAAGTGTCTATGAGTTAGCAATGGGTGATTTTCATTTGCTAAAAGAAAAATATAATTGGGGTCCATCATTGCCGTATTATTTATCGGCGGAATACAATATTCATCCTACATATGTACAAGAACTTTTAAATAATTATTCTAAAGATATAGTTTTAAAAGCCATTAATTATTTAAAGGATAAAAAATGTAAGTCGTTTGATAAACAATTATTGAGGAGATCTATTCAATGAACATTTGTTTTATACCAGCAAGAAGTACATCAACTAGATTTAAAAATAAGAACATTTCATCATTTGCAAATGGAAATCTTATTACACATACTATTAAGCAAGCGTTAAATTGTAATATTTTTGATAGAATAATTTTATCTTCTAATGATAAAAGCATTTTAGATATGGCAAATAATTACGACATTGAAACTCATTTAAGAGATGATAAATTTGATCAAATTATTGGAGTCATTCAAAATGCAATACCTGTTTTGAATATAAAAGATGAAGATACATTTGGATTATTACTAGTTACATGTCCTTTAAGAATAGTTGATGATATAGTGAAAGCTTATGATTTATTTATTGAAAATGATAAACATCATCCTGTTATAAGTGTTAAGCAAAATGAAAATCCAATTCAAATGGCATTTAAAATAGATTTTTGTGGACATTTAGAACCTGTTATGCCAGATGACTTTTATAGAAGCACAAGGAAACAAGATCATTATGATACATTTTTTTATAATGATGCAATCATATTTGATACAGCAAAAAAATTTATGATGAATGGAAGAACTTTATATGGAGATAATCCAATACCATATTTGATGCCTTGGGAAAGATCAATATCAATTGATTATGAATTTCAATTAAAAATGGCTGATTGCTTATATGAAAAGGAAAAATGATATGCAAAAATTTATAGGAATTATAGTAGCTTTAATTACACCATTTAAAGAAGATGGGTCCGTGTATATAGATGGCATAAAAAATGAAATAGAGTATTTAGCTAGTTATGGTTATAAAAATTTATTTATTTGTGGATCATATGGTTCTTTTCCGATAATGACAACTGAAGAAAGAAAACTCGTTTCTAAGCATGCAGTTTTATTTGGCAAACAATGTGGAATGAAAAGCATTGTTCATATTGGGTCTCCTTCAACTAAGATTGCTATGGACTTATCTAAGTATGCAGAAGATATAGGCGCTGATGCAATTTCCGCAGTTGTGCCATTTTATTATTCCCGAACAATTTATAATGATAAAACATATTTAAAATATTTTGAACGAATTATTAATAATGTTTCAATTGATGTTCATTGTTATAATAATCCGAATACAACTGGTTTTAATGTTAGTGTTGAACTTTTAAAACAACTCATGAATATTGGTTTGAAAGGAATAAAAGATGGAGGTAATGATTTAGAACGAACTATAAATATATTAAATTTTATTGATGATGATTTTGATTATTATCCATCATCTACATCTGCTATGGTATCTAATTTTATATTTGGAGTTAAATCATGTATTTCTGGAGTTGCGTTAACAATGCCTGGCGAGATTATGCAGTTATATAATAAGCTAAATAATACAATGCTTAACTCTTTGGATATTACTAATTCATTCAAATTGATTATGAAAGTTAGAAGTATATTAGGACAAAGATGTGGAAGAGCTATTTCTGCATATGATATTCTAAATTATAAAGGGATTGATGTTGGAATATGTAGAGAACCATGGTTAAGTTTAAATAAAGAAGATTCATTATGGTTGATAAATGAATTAAAAGCATTAGGAGTAATAAATGATTGATTTCATAGACACATTAAATGAACAAACAAGCAACACTATTGGGGTAGATTTTGATGGAGTTATACATAAAAATTCAAAAGGATTTTATGATGGTACTATTTATGATGAACCTGTGGATGGAACCAAAGAAGCATTAGAGATATTATCAAAAAAGTTTAATTTGGTTATATATACATGTAAAGGTAATATTAATAGACCATTGATAAATGGAAAAACTGGCATTCAATTAATTTGGCAATGGTTAAAAAAATATAATTTTGATATATATATTTCTGAAGTTACAGATAAAAAACCAAGAGCTTTGTTTTATATTGATGATAAAGCAATTACATTTACAACATGGAAAGATGTATTAGATACAATAGAAATGATTTAATAAATAAAATTAACCAAAAAAAGAGGAAGGAAATTTTCCTCTTTTTAAATATATGTTAAAGTTTACAATTCGAGAAATCTTACTTTTGGAAAGAATAGTTTACAAAGGTCTTCTTCCCGCTTCTTTGTAAAATTATATTTCTTTAGCAGATCAAGTGCTGCTTCTTTCATGTTATTCTTTAGTAGAGAATGAAATTCTTCGGCAAACATTTCTAAAGGGGTTTTTGTATTCTTAATTGGTTTAAGTTTGGAAGTTGGAATACCACCAGTATTACGACAACCACAATAACCATACCGTCCAGTTTTCATGTTTTTCTCCTTTTATAAATTAGAAAATTAATATAATAGATCTCTTTACAATTTATATATATAATAGAACAAAATATAAATGACTTTAGTATAGGAGCTTACAATGTATCCAAAGAATCCAGAAACTGTAATTTTGAAAAATAAATATTATCCAAAAGGTTTAACAGAGCTGGACCTTTGGAATTATTACCAAAAAGTTAAACCTATATTATTAAAGCAAACTCAAAATAGAGACGTTATGTTTGAAATTATGGTTGATGTTAATAAACCAATAATTAGAAGAAAAGGAAAAGGTGGAGGATTTATAAGATTAACTCCCAAAAATTATGATGAAATGATTACTGGTCGAACTATTAGTATACATTCTGCTATGGGATCATATGAGAATATCGGCATTATTGATATTGATATTTCTCCATCTGATGGTTTTGCTTGGGCAAGAAAAACGACACTAGATGTATATGATTTTGTTATGGATAAAATTCCGATTGTTACTACTGCATCAATAAGATTCACTGGAAAAACTTCATTTCATATTGTTTGTGAATTTAGAAACAAATTAAAAATTGATTCAATCAGATTTTTGCTTGAAAAATTTTTAAGACAATCTGATCTTTCAAAAATTTATACTATTGAGGCAAAAAGACGACCAGGAATCCCTAATTTAGATCTAGCTCCAAATAAATATCGTGGTAATTTTATCACATTAAATTCTCTTTCTATTTTAGGATTGAGATGTATGGAAGTCCCTTATACTGCTTTAATGAGGTTTGATCCAAGACAAGCGAAGATTAAGTAATTATTTAAATTAAGGAGTATTAAAATGCGAAGATTTTATATGTTTCGTTCGAATATTAGAAACCTTGAATATTATCATAAGTATAAAGATTTAAAAACATTCAAAGAAAAATGCCATGATTATTATATGTTATTTCCATTGTGGCTTCTTGAAAAGGATTTTTTTGATGAAATTATAATATGGAGACTTACTAACAAATCCATTAAAGATATAGTATTTGATATAAATGGAAAGAAATATATTCAGAAATGGGTAACAAATTTTAAAGAAACATTTAAGGATCCGTCACCAGATATTTCTTTTTTTAGAGGCGGGTTCCCTGAGTATGACGAAGTAACAAGGAGAAAACCAAAACATTTTGGGAAAAAAATATACTTGGGTGCTGGTAGAAGAATCTTCCCTCAATGGCAAGGAAAATATGATGCTTATCTAATTGAGGATGAAAGAGATTTTGTCAAGAATGCCGATTGTTTTCCATTCTATAAAACTGCATCTCCAGAAGTTTTTCATGCCATCGAAGATACACAAATAAAGTGGGATATATGTTGGCCATGTAATTTTACTCAGATCAGATATAAAGGGCAGAAGTTTTTTATTTCATTAATAGCACAAAATCCTATATTACAAAAATTAAAAATTGTACATTGTGGCAATAAACCAGAAGTGGGAAAACAATTATGTAAAAGATTTGATGTTCATAATATTAAGTTTTTGGGACATATTGAAAGACCTGAGTTGAATAAAATTTTAAATATGAGTCGATTCGGTTTGAATTTAAGTAATTTAACTGATGGATGTCCGAGAATTTCAACTGAAATATTAATGTCTGGAACACCATTGATGCTTAGAGATACTGTGAGATTATTACAATATTTTAGAAAAAAAGGAGTTGTTAATATAGATAAAAATAATATTGTAAATAAGATCTCTTGGGCAATTAACAATTATTCTATACTGAAAGATGAATTAATAAATACAATTAAAAATGAATTATCTTTTGATAATATTAACCAAAAAAATATTGACCTTTGGAAAAAAATATGAACACGCAATTAAGCGAGTCCATATTTTTAAATTACACATCACATCACATTACATCAGAAATGGGAATAACCGCACATACCAAGGTTCCGGAGTTATCAAGTTATAGATTTGATAACTCATTTGTGCGAATAAAACCAGGATGAGTCCAGAACACAATATGATTATAAGGTTTAGTCTTTTGTTGTTTTGAAAATGAACTTCATTGTCTTCAGTGTCTTTACGATAACCTTCCACCAATGCTTGTTTCATCCATGTATCTGTCATTGTAAAAATCTCCTTTTATTAATGTTGGTTTATAAGTTTCTCCACGTGTTATCGGCAACCCAGTCATATGCATAAATAATACCATCTCTGGTAGATATCCATGTTTCTTCTGCCCTACCTGATTCTTCGGGCTCATATCGACCGGTTAAGATCATGGTCGACTCTTTTGAGGCAATGTAAACTACCTCACGTTGTTCTGTGATCTCCTGCCAGAAACACGCTTTTTCAAATAGGGAACGTTCAGGAATGATTACCACAATTGGTTGCTCTTTGGTTGATTTTATGGCATTGTCGATTAATTTAAAGATTACAGTTTTTGGGTTTGCTTCAGCATCCAGACTTGTAGCTACATGTATCCCGCTATAGAATGAAAAACCAAACGCGCCAATGGTTAAGGGAATGATTAAAAGACCGAGAAACTTTTTTAATACCTTTTTCATAATGTAACTCCTTTAAATATGATCCGTATTAGTTGGATCTGTGGATAATATAGACTTAACATCTGAAAAGTCAAGTCTCCCCTCTAGAACTCTCATTGGTAATATTATTGCGCCAATAAACATTCCTACAAAGGCACCAATCATTGATAGGATCATTACTCCAATTATGCTTATTAAAAGACCCATTTGTCTCACGCTATTACCTCCAAGATTAAAACCAAATTACTTCTTTCACTAATTAATATATATAGATATCAAAAATATAAATGGAATATTTCAATAAGAAACTATTTTTTTTATTAGTAACAAATATTTAAATATATAAAAGGAAGGAATATTTAATATGGACGAATATGATATTGTAATGTTGTATAGTGGCGGTGCTGATAGTCGATTAATGATTGAAATGGCACTAAGAGCAGGGAAGAACCCTTATTGTATTTTGATTGATTATGGTCAAAAACATATTGAAGAATTAGATTTTGCAATTGTACAACTTAAGGCACTTGATGTTAAGAATCAAATTATTAAAGTTAGTGGGTTGAATATACAAAGTGGTTTGACTGGAGATTTAATTGAAGGAAGATGGGAGACTGTCAATGAAATGAATGTTCCTGGACGAAATACAATTTTTATTGCTTTAGCTATCAGTGTTGCAGAGAATAAGGGAATAAACGAAGTATGGTATGGAGCTGATTACTCAGATAGAATAAATTTATTTCCAGATTGTTATCAGGAATATGTTGTAAAGATGAATGAATTGTTAGCAATATGTGGAGTTCAACCAATTAAGCTTGTTGCTCCATTATTGGGAATGACCAAAGAATTAATTTATGAAATTTTGGGTCAATATGGTATTGAAGAAGATGATATGTATAGTGGTTATGAAGAACCAAAAATACAAAGTACGGAGGTAGGTTGTTAATGGATTTTAATGAGTATCAAAAAGAAACAAGAAAAACTGATTTGGGAACATCAGCACAAGATTGCTTAGAACCAGGCTGGTTATATTATGCTTTGGGAATAGCGGGAGAAACTGGAGAGCTAATTGAAAAAATTAAAAAACTATTTAGAGATACAGGCGGAACTATTACCGAAGGATTCAAAAAACAAATTATAAAAGAGATGGGAGATTGTTTGTGGTATCATGCAAGATTAGCTGATACTCTTGGAATTAGATTTAATGATGTCGCTGAACAGAACATTGAAAAACTATTAGATCGTCTTGAACGAGGAAAATTACATGGTGAAGGAGATGAGAGATAGTATGGATTGGGATGAATGGTATCATGAATTATGTGTGACAGTTTCAAAAAAGAGTCAATGTTTATCAAGACATATTGGAGCTATATTAGTTCGTGATAAAGCAGTTATATGCCAAGGATACAATGGCCCTCCTAGAAATATTCCACACTGTGGTATAAGGCATCAAATAGATCCTTTATTAATGTCTAAATATGAAAAGTTAGATAAAGATTTGGCTATTGTAAAAGATATGGAAATGAAAATATGTCCTCGTTATTTATTGGGATATAAATCTGGAGAAGGACTTGATTTGTGTGTAGCTGGACATGGTGAGGAAAATGTGATACTTAACGCTGCAAGAATGGGAATTTGTACAAAAGGTACAAAGATGTATATGAATTGTCAAATACCATGCAAGAACTGTCTTATTAAAATTATAAATGCTGGAGTAGAAGAAATAATTGTTACAGGTTTTAAATTTTATGATATATCATCAGAATATCTATTAAAAAATAGCAATTTAAAATATAGAGTATATGATCATTTAAGAAATTAATAAGTGGAGATTATATAAAATGTTATGTGATTATGGTTGTGGACAAAAAGCAAATTATGAACTTCAAAATGGCAAAAAATGTTGTTGTAAAAGTCATAATTCTTGTCCAAAAGTATGTGAAAAAAGAAGTAATTCTTTAAAAGGGACTAGGTTAGGTAAAGATAATCCATTTTATGGAAAAACACATTCTAAACGGGGAAAAGAAATCTTAAGAAATAATATGTTAGGTTCTAATAATCCATGTTATAAAAAAAGATATAGCAAAGAAGAACGAAATGAAATGAGTAGAATTGTAAAAAAAGCATGGGTAGATAATAGTGAGTTAAAAGATAAAGCAAGAAAACGAGGTTTAGATAATTTTAAAAATGAAGAATATTTACGAAAATTCATTAAAGGATGTAGTAGCAAACCCAATAATCATGAAAAATTTTTAATTAAACATTTCAAAAATTTGGGCTTAAATTTTAAATATGTTGGAAATTATAAAAAATGGATTGGAGGAAAAACCCAGATTTTATTATGGGCAATTTGATTATTGAATATTTTGGAAAATATTGGCATGAGAAGGCTGATGTTGAAATAAGAACAAATCATTTTAAAATGTATGGTTATGAAACGCTAGTAATATGGGAAGATGAACTGAAAGATTTATGTAAACTAAAATCAAAACTATTTCAGTTTGTTATTTAGGAGAAATATAATGTCTGAAAAATATCTTGATGTAAATACAGTAAGCAAACATCCAACTCATTTTTTAAGAGCAGTTGAGTTGATTTATAAAGCAAGAAAAAAATATAAGGTTCCGTCTGAAAATTGGCCACATCCAACCGAATATAAATTCGGTATTCCAAACGATCATTATTACGCAGAGATTTTTACTGACGGGATGGACTGGCAACCTTCATATTGGGTTATTGAAGAACATTCTTTGAGGGAACCGGAAATCCAACCGCTTATTATTTTTAATCAAAATGAAGCAAGAAATAAATTTAATTCTTGTTATTTTGGGGAATTAATTCATGCTATGCTTTATTATAGACGAGATATATTATGGGCGATGAAATGTGATTATGGATACTTTACAGATAGTATATGGCCATTTTTAACATTATTTAAAGATGAAACAAGGTACCAAAACATGAAGTTATATGCTTTTGAACATGCATCACAAACACGAGTTGTTTTTTGGTTGAATACATATTTTATACCGGAGGTATATCGTGATAAAAGAAAAAGTAATTGGGATAATAGGGACCAGGAAGAGGGACACCTCGGCGGCATTTAAAAAAATAAAAGAAGCGTTTAATGAAATATATGAAGAAGGAAATATCATATGTTCAGGCGGATGTCCAAAGGGTGCAGATCGTTATGCTGAACAACTTGCTAAATCAATTGGAGCACCAATTCTCATATATTATCCGAATTATAAAAGATATGGTCGTGGTGCACCAATTGTAAGAAATGATGATGTGGCAAAAAATAGCGATCTTATTATTGCATGTGTTATGAAACCAGAGGATGGAATTACAGAAGTCCTTAAACGAAAAACTGGTGGAACAGAAGATACATTGAGAAAGTTTATTAAATATAATATAGATAAATCGAAAATCTTTTTAGTGTGAAAGGAATGAATAAAATGACTAAAGTTGTACATTGTAAAAAGGAATCTTATGATATTTATATAGGAAGACCAAGCAAATGGGGCAATCCATATTCAATAGGAAAAGACGGAAGCAGAGAAGATGTTATCAAAAAATATAAAAAATATATATTATCCAATAAAAAACTTTTGAATAGTCTTTGTGAACTACAAGGAAAAGTGCTTGGTTGTTGGTGTAAACCAAAAGAATGTCATGGTGATGTTCTAGTTAGATTAATAAATGAAAGGAGACAGAAAAAAATGAAACGAGTTATAATTGAATCACCATATGCTGGAGATATTCCTATGAACGAAATATATGGTGAATTATGTATGAATGATTGTTTAGTTAATCATAATGAATCCCCATATGCATCTCATTTACTTTATACTAGAACATGGGTATTGAGAGATGATCATCCAGAAGAACGTAAGCTTGGAATTGATGCTGGTTTTTATTGGCGTGAAGTTGCTGAGCAAAGTAATTTTTATGTTGATCTTGGGCTGACAGATGGCATGAAATTGGGTATGAAAGATTGTGCAGAGAAATTAAAACCATTTGCAGCAAGACATCTTCCAAATGATTTATGGGAACGATTTCTTGAGATTTGTAAAAGTGAAGGTTTATACCCACCTGAAAGATCAGAGTATTTAAGAAAGTATTTTGAAGTAAAGGAGAATAGTGAATAATGCAAACTATATATCTAGTAGGGCAAATTTCACCGAAGTTTGAAATTACATATCAATGGAGAAAGTATGTAAGAGATTATTTTAAAGATGATGAAGATAAATATATTATAGATCCATGCGCAAATCTATTTAATAAAAAAGTTCTAGCAGAAAACCGATATGCTATTTCTGACAACCATAGAGAGAGTGGAATGGATGTGATTGTTCCAAAAGATTTAACATTTGTATTAAGATCAGATATAGCTATTATAAATTTAAATCAATATGATCCTGATAAAGAACTTTTAGGTAGCTATTATGAAATGGCATGGCTATATTTGCATCCTGAGAAAACAGTTATTGCATTTGCAGATAATTTGGAAAGATATAACTGTAAACATCCTTTTGTTACACAAACAGTTAATACTTGGTGTGATAATGAAGAAGAAGCATGTAATATAATTGAAACATATTTTAATTAAAGAGGAATGAAAATGAAAGTATGTAGTTATGGTTGTGGTCAAGAAGCTAAATATTATCTAAGATTTAAACATACAACCAATAAATGGTGTTGTAGCAAAAACTACAATGCCTGTCCAGTGAAACGAATACATTCAGGTAAGTCACAGAAAGGCAAAGAATGTTCAGAACAACGTAAACAAAAAATAAGTAAAGCACAAAAAGGCAGAACATGGGAAGAAATTCATGGCAAGGAAAAAAGCAAAATATTAAAGTATAAAAAAAGCATGGAAAGAAAAGGAAAAAGCTACGAAGAACTTTATGGCAAAGAAAAAGCTAAAGCACTTAGAGAAGAGAGAAAAATAAGAATTTCTAAAATACATAAAAAATATCCATTCTTTTCAAAGATAGAAGAGATGAGGTATAATCCATGTAAACCAAACGAAAAAGAAATTCAAGTTCATTGTAAAAATCATGAATGTAATAATTCAAAAGAAAAAGGTGGATGGTTTACATCGACATTGATACAAATACAAGAAAGAATAAGACAACTTGAAGATGGAAATGGAGGATGCTATTTATATTGTTCACAAAAATGTAAAGATGAATGTATATTATATAATGTTCATTCAGATCCATATAAAGAAAAAACTGAAAAAACATATACACAAGAAGAATATCAAACATTCAGAGAATATGTTTTAGAGCGTGATAATAATACATGCCAATATTGTGGTAAAATAGCAGATCATGTTCACCACGAACGACCACAAAAACTTGAACCATTTTTTGCATTAGATCCAGACCTAGCATGGTCTGTGTGTAAAAAATGTCACTACGAAAAAGGACATAAAGATGAGTGTAATACTTGGAATCTAGCAAATAAAATATGTAATCAGGAGGGGATTTAACAATGAAGAATTATGAACGAAGCGAAGAAGAAGAAAAACAAATGAATAAAAAAACAGCAGGAAGATTCAGCGAAGGAAAAATTCGTTATGATTTAATTGCTCCTTGGGCATTAGAACAAATTGCCATAGTTTATACTTACGGCACAATCAAATATAATGATGATAACTGGTGGAAAGGTTTGCGGTGGAAAAAAGATGTTTTTGGATGTATTCTAAGACATGTATGGAAATGGTTTCGTGGTGAAAAAAATGACGACGAAAGCGGTTTACATCATTTAGCTCATGCAGCATGGAACTGTATGGCATTGATGGAATATGAAAGAAATGGAGTTGGCATTGATGATCGAGTTCCTTATGTATTGGATTTAATGGATGATGAACAACGAGAAAAACGAATTAAGGTATGGAGAGATTTAGCTTCTCAAGGCAAAGAAGAAGAGTATAATGGCTTAGAAGTATAAAAAAATATAAGGAACATAATATAAATGAATAATTAAAAGGAGTAAAATGGCAGAAAAAAAGAAGTTTGAAGAAACAAGAAAACGTGATAAAGAAGACGAAGACAAAATTATTTTCGATTCAAAGGGTATAGATGAAAGAATGGAGAAACACTTTTCAGAAATTAACATTATAGGTGAACACCCTCCAGGAACAATTATGCGTGTAGGTGAAAACCTTGATAGTCAAAATATGGGAAAAGTTGCGAATGCTGGTATGACTGGGGATGATAGCAAAACATCTACTCGTTTACTAGAAAAGAACTGGAGCCCATTAATAGTTAGAAAATATTATGTTGCAAACTGGCCTTTATATGTCGGGATAATATGTGATTGCAATTTAAATGATTTGGATCAAGTAGTTTTGAATACAGTTGATGAAGCTAGAGATTTAGGATTTTTAAATGGAAATATTCAAGATGTTAGAAATTTTTGTGGTTTCCTAAGTGATCAATTAGATAATTATTATAATTCTATAAAGAAAGGTTCTGTTGAGGGATTGGGTATTGCTTGGTATGTGGACAAAATGTTTTGTTCTTCATTGAGTAAAGACATGATGGTTCATAAATCTTGTCGAGACGAATTTTATTCAATTTTAAGAATTCTTCCTCATATATAATTATAGGAGACGAATATGCTATTGAGAAATAAATATATAAAAAAAAGTTGGGGTTGGGAATTATGGTTTGATAATAATGAGTTATATTGTGGTAAAGTCCTTTTTATTGAAAAAGATAAATGGTCATCTAAAAGAAAGTATCATTATCATAAATTGAAAACTGAAACTTTTTTAATTATTGAAGGTACATTGATTCTTGATTGGATCGATGAAAATAATAGAGTACATACAGAAACATTAAAAAACTATAATTCATTTAGAATCGAATCACATGTTAAACATAGATTTACAACTCAGTCAAAAAATGGATGTAAATTTATTGAAGTTTCAACTACACATAGTGATAATGATTCATATCGTTGTTAAAAATGGTAAAAGAATACAAAAGAATCATTTATTGGGTAAACACAAAAAAGTTCTGTGGCGCTATTGCTGTAGATCAAAATGGTGAAGTATATAAATATGATACGGCGCCATGTTATAGATGGATGAGCGGTAAAAAATTTAGCAAGATGTTAAACTATTTAAAGTATAAAAAATATTTATTATCTTGTAAACAAATAGGGAAGGATGTAGATCCCTTTTGAAAGGATTTATAAAATGGAAAAAAAGAAAGAAAAAAAACAAATAAGAATAATTAAGAATGCAGGACAATGTCTGAAATGTAAAGATATTATAGAGTCCAGACATCGTCATGATTTTGTAACTTGTTCATGTGGTGCTGTTTCTGTTGATGGGGGTAAAGACTATTTGCGAAGAGTTTATCAAAAGGAAAACTTTAAAGATCTTTCAGAAGTAGAAGAAGTAGAAGAATAACCTTTAATATCTACTTTGTGGGTGTAGATCGAGACGTGGGAAGGTTTTATCAAATAATACATCCCCTATTAAGGATGGTTCCCCCAGTAGGATTTGAACCTACGTTCCATGGTTAAAAGCCATGTACTCTAAACCAAACTGAGTTATGGGGGAATATTCCTTATTTTAAACTAATATGATCATAAGAGAAAGTATGGTAATGGCTATTTCTGATATAATCAATGTACATCCAAATACTCGTGCCGGCGACCAGTCAGGTCCCATATAAGGTTTCCAAGGAAAACGACTTTTCCTTTCATAACCTTCCTTAACTTTCTTTCCTTTATCATTATAATATATTTTATTATAGTATGTTTTGCCAGAAAAACAATACCATCCTAAAAATAAAATGATACCTGTTGATAGAAACCATAATGGAACCATAATGACAATATCAAGTGCATTATCAAGTAGTTCTTTTCCTGCAACTTGATACATAATTATGGCCGCAACTCCAATACCAACAGGAGTTTTAACAAAATCATTTACTGTGATACTAAGATCTTCACATATAGATTTAATTGTACTTGTAATCAATTTACTCCATGCCTGTAAATTATTTGGGTTAACTCCCTTAACAATCTCGGCAATATTCGAAGATTTTGCTTCCAAACTTTTTTGTGATGTTTTGATTGCTTGTGTTATTTCATAATTACTTAAGTTATCAATGTTTAATTCCTGACCGTCAGGCAATACAATTGTTTCAGCATATGCAGATGAAAAGCATATAACCATACCCAATACCATCAAAATTAAAATTATTCGTTTCAACATGTTTATTCTCCTTTCAAAATTCGACTATTAATTTCAAAGAATTTATTCCAACATCTCCAGAATCTGCTTTATGAAATGGAGATGAAATGTGATCACAAGCCAATCCAAAATTCTTCCAGCGTAAACCAATTTGATAATTTGCATATAGACTTGAATTTGCTAAACCAGCAACATCACCACCATGATAAATATATGTTGGTCCGCCTGCTACTTTTATACTCCAATCTTCATTTATTAAAAATAGAAGACCTAATCTGCTATTAATGGTTGGATTGAAATCACTCATTAAAAATCGAAACCCTAATCTGCTATTAATATCATTATAATAAATCACTCCAACATCAATTTCTTGATTGCAACCACCAGAATAAATCACTCCAACATCAATTTCTTGATCGAATGCCCAATGTTTAGATATGTTATTGATATGTCTTGTTCCTATATTAATAGTATATACGTTTTCATCTATATTAGGTCCAACATTGATGTTATCCGATATACTACCATAGTTTCTATTTGAAGCACAACCAATCATAAATAGTAAAATAAATATAGTACATATTAACTTTTTCATATTTTTCCCTTTCCCAGTTGACAGTTTTTACAACCAGAATCACAAATATAATTTGGATCTTGTGAATTTACACATGTGAAGTTATCTATTGTATCCTTTCTTTTAATTTTTTACTAACATAAAGACTTTAAACAACATATGTGGTTTCAAACTCTTTAGCACTTAATTTATCTTTTGATCCGATCTGCTTCTGGACATCTTTAGGTATACGTTTCCATGCTAACTCAACAGCTTGCTCTGCTGTTTCTGCTTTTCCACATGACCGACTTCCTCCATCTATGTACACATCTTTCTTCATTACTCTGTTTAATTTTTTACATTTGTCAGGTTTGATTACCCCATCTTTACAATATAATTGGTTGATATAAAATAACGAACAGTGAGGATGTCCGCCTTCACTATCAAAATATTTACAAATTGAACGATTCTCATTGCCCCAACAATAAATACCATCAGGAACTTTTATTGGCATATTCACTAGTTTGTACCTTTTATCTTTTGTTTCCATATTAATTCCTTTAGAGTGTTTCATCGGCATTAATCAAAATGTTATTTTTATCGAAATATAAAATTTCTGAACTATTACAAGGTTCACCCCAGCCTTCATCCATATTTTCATCATACTTTTCAGCTTCTTCTGCTGTTTTGAAAAAATGTACAGAAGCGGATCCGTCGCCACCATTGCTGATTGCATAATGAACTGTTACTTTTGTTACACTTTCATCTTTTATTCTTTTTTTCAATTGAAGATTTTTCAGAGTATGATCCCATATTTTATGCCCTTCCTCTTTATGTTTTAAAACATGAGCAATACCATCTTCAATAGTTTGAATAGAAACATCTGTGTTGTTATTTAATTTACATTCATAACATATGTATCTACCTTTTTTTAGTCGAAGGGCAACAGAGTTCCGTTGGCTAAACAATTTTGTTCTGTCAATATCCATTTTTATTCCTTTCGAGAGTTAAAGTGCCAGAAGGCCCTTTTCTGGTAATGTATCATCCATTCAAAGGAACATCCCAGGATTTCAGGTCCTTCTGGCACGATTTGTATATTAGTTAACTATTATAAATATCAGCAAGGGTATAGGTTTTTTGATCTACAATTTTTTCCTTGCCAAGAATTTTAAATACAACATTTGCTTGCTCTGGTGTTAATTTTTTTGTTTTAACTATTGAAAAACATCTTCCTGGTCTTAGTAATGCTTCATCAATATTATTTACATTTGGAAGATTTGATGATAATATTATTTTTTTATCTTTGATGATATTAGACAATATTCCATTTGATATAGATAGAAGATTATACATAGAAGTATTACCTTCTGTTCTTGGTGTAACATGATAATCTATATCTTCAAGAACTAGTGCATCGTGCGAATTAAATACCAAATTAAGATATATTGTACCTTCTTCAATTATATCCCGAGATGCTGTATATATACAATTTATAGAATTATCTATACCTATTTTTAAGTACATTTGTTTTAATATTTCTCTTATTAATCTAGTTTTTCCTGTTCCGGGAGGGCCTAACATGAAAAGAATTGGTATTTCACTATTTATATAGTTTTTTACAAGATCATTTATATCTATATATGGATAACATTCTGGAAGAAATTTATCATCTAAATATTCATCTGCATAATATTCAACAGTTCTACCATTAATTTTTGTGCACCAAGTTATACTTAACTTTGCTATGTCTTTATTTTTTAAAATTGGAGTTATGTATGTTTTAAAATCATCCAATGTTTTATATATATTTTCTAATGAATTTGAAAATATTATAACATTCAAAAATAAAATCGTTGTCACATGATTAAGTGTAATCAAGATATAACAATCTTTATATTGTGAAAAATAATGATCACCATTTATAGTAATTATATTACCAAAGTTATTTAAGTATTCTTTTACTAAACTTTTTCTTTTTATTGGTTCTATTGGTATAAGAAAACTATCTTCAATTTTTATATCTTCAATTTTTATATCTTTATAAAAGCGCTCACTTATTTTTTTTAATAATAATGATCTAGTTGTTGACGAGTCGAACTTATCATCATTTAATATAAAGCTATCTTGTGTTGATAAAGCAAATTGATGCCTACGTACCTCTGTTTCATCCGGTGCTGGTTCTCGTCCCATAATTCTCCTTATTTTTTATCTTCCTTTTTAACTTCATTATAGTCAATTCTTTTTTGATAGATACCTTGTAACTCTTTTGCAATAGCCTCTTTTATTTTTTTTAAATCACCCAATTTCATATAAACTTCGTCAAGTTGTCCATCGCTTAAAAGATAATTGATGGTATCTTCTATAATTTCTTTTGGATCCATGTGCCCACTTCCAG
The DNA here is from genome assembly GCA_017610225.1 of Candidatus Aenigmatarchaeota archaeon. Next base: position 37,981 of record JAFCCM010000017.1, read on the forward strand.
CTTGCATTTCTGCCCTTGACCTTGCCTCAATGCAATCACATATCATAAGAACAGCAGATTCAACGCATTTTGGTTTATCCCCTTTATATCTAAAATTCTCATCAATATCACTTTCTGATTTATCAAAGAAATACCTCATGACACTTGTTCCATGATGCTGACTGGCAATTTTGATTAAATCTCTTGGAAAATTTTCATCATTTAATAATATCAGTGCAGTATCTGAAATATGTCTGCTAATAATTTGATAACTAATAAATGCGTCCAATTTTTCGTGTGGATCTTCATCTTCTAATTGATTTTCAGTAAAATATGTTGGGTTTAACATCTTACCAACGTCGTGGTATAATGCTATTACTTTCATAAATGTAACATCAATTCCTAATGCGATGCTTACCCCTTCTGCCATGCCTACAACTGCTTGAGAATGTTTATATGACCCTGGACATAAATCTCTAAATTTGTTTAGTAAAGGATAACTTGAATCCAATAATTCTTTTAAGATTCCATTTTCCTTTGCATCACTTGTTTGTGAATTTTCCTCTGTCATTTTTTACCTCTCTAAATTATAAAGAATATGTATAATCATTTGTGAAAAAGATTTTAGATATTGAATCATGCATACTTTCATACATTTTGCTTTTGATTTTTTCTTTAGTATCTTTTGGATATAGAAGCTGATCAATATTAGCTTCAGCATCTAATCTTTCTTGATCCTCAAAAATAATTTCATTATTAATAAACAATGTAAATATCACATCAAAGTTCCATTTTAGAAATCCATTTGTCATTTCTTGAACTTTAATTATAAATTTTATTTTCATTCTGCCTCCATTGTTAAATGGAACCCCCGACTGGATTCGAACCAGCGACACCCTGATTCGTAGTCAGGCGCTCTAAGTCCACTGAGCTACGGGGGCAAATTTTAAAGTTTATAATTTCATAAATTTATGTTCTTATCTCATATGTCCGGAATATCCATTGTTTGAATTAAATCCATGAACTATAAAACTGCCACTCGATATAATTTTGGGTGCTTCAGTTTTACAATCAGGACATTCGACTGACGATTTTTCTCCATCAATTTTCATAGTTACTTCTTCAATGACTTTACCACAATTCTGACATCTATATTCATATATAGCCATATTTTATATTCCTTTATCTTCCATTGGATCTCCTCCAATAATATCAATCGCTTCTTTTGGTATATCATTTGGGATTGGGATGTAAGGAATGTTAATAATGCCTGACTTATCAGTTTCGGATTTATTAATATCAACTATTTTTTTTAATCCGCCAAGCCAAGAAAAACAATATTTATTGTCATTTGTTTTCCATGTTGAAACATCTCCAATATCATCATGACTTCTTTTGATAGTTTTGATTAGTGTTTCAGCTTCTTTACTCATTCCCAAATATTTATCAGTTTGTATTAGAACATTGCCAACACGACCTTTACTAATTGGAATGAAATTTTTATCTTCTTTATCATTTATAGTTTCTATAATTACGTGATTATTATATGAAGTAACTTTTACTTTCAATTTTTTCATTTTTATTCCTTTATCCTTTATTGTTTAAGATTTTTTCTTCCATTTCTAATCGAAGCAATTCTGAATGGTTATTCATAATTTGACTTCATCTTTCTCCATTTATTTCAAAATCTTTTATATTTTGCTCTTGAAGCATAATATATGATTGCGTAAGTTCGAAATGAGCAATCCAACCCAGATGAGAATCTTCTTCTATATCTGCAACAATAATTAAACCAGAGTAATCATCACTCTGCATATTATATTGAATAGTTTTCCGCTTTCAAATAATTCATATAATTTTTCATAATCATTATAAGTCATTATTTTCTCCAATCATTTCAATGGGGTGAGGTACGGGAATCGAACCCGCTCAATCAAGGGGCCACAACCCTTCGCGTTCCCATTTCGCCAACCTCACCATATCATTAAAAAAAGTTTTCGACTCTATCTTCAATAAGTATAAACCACTTTTTCCAATGTTCTTTTTCATTTAATAACAAGTGTAATATTATTGTATTCATTTTTTGTGGTATATGTTGTAAGATTTTATAATTACCTGGACCTACTTTTTCTAATATATGTAATATAGTTAAATCAACACAATAATGGTCAAAACTACTTTTTGTAATATTTTCAGGAGTTTCTTTTCTTGTTATTATAGTATTAATTTTTTTATCGTTAATATATATTTTTAGATTAAGCCAATTATTTATCATTCTTCATCATATGTTTCTGGTTTGTCACACTGACATATATCATAATATCCACCATACTTCCCTTCAATCATTCCAGCTGTTTTTTCATCTATAACTGGAAAGTCACATTTTTTGCAATAATATTCTGATGGTAAATGTAATGCGCGTAATCTTTCTTGGACCTTTTTACTTAGTTCTTCACGAGTCATTTATCCCTCCAGTTAGATATTTTATTTATTCATCATCCTTATGTTCTCAATATATGTAGACATATCATTTAAGATTTTATCTATAGATATATTGGTTTGAATCGCATTATCCAATGAACCATAGTGCATCTCAAGACATTCTAAAAGGATGCTTTTTATTTTTTCTTCATCTGGAGAATACGGCAAATCGCTTTTTGTATATAATTCCTCAAGCGACTTTTCCTTATCTTCAAAGTATTCTATAATTTGTTTTTGAGTCCAGTTTCCTTTTCTTATTGATTTTAGTTGCTCCCTATTCCGCTGTATATCTAAATCTTTTTCAACTAATATTTGTTCTACTTCATTCAGGAGTCTAACTACATGATATGCAAATTTTAAGTCATAACCGTACTTTTTTACCATTTCATAACGGTTACTTTCTTTATCAGGTTTTTTGATCTTCATCTTGTGAATCTGACTATATGCATATCCTTTAAATTTGTACCAGGAACCTTTATGTAAAAAATCTTTTCTGTGTTCTCTTATATGTTCACCAACCTGAGTACTATGTATAATGCATCGTAGTGGCACAAATAAAGAGTCAATCATATTTGGATTATTTTCCATACACAAATGAAAGTATTTAACTATTGAATATATACTGAAATCATATTCTTTTCCATTTGATAAATCTTTGACGTGATGCTTTTGCCATTGCTCGAATCTCTTATGTTGTTTCCCAAACCCAAAAATTTCTCCATTTAAATGTGGAAAAATTATATACTTGGGAGGAATACAAAATCCATAGATATCTAAGTCGGATGTATCGCTTGAAACTCCGTAGGCAACTGATCCCATTATCACCTCATATTGTATATTGTTTTTTAAAAACGAAGGTGGTGTTATCAGTTGCCTACTTGTTAATTTGTCTACAATTGATCCCATGATCCTTCCCCTATGATTTTAGTTAGTTCATCTTTTGTATTCAATTCTGGCGATTCTAATACCACTTCCAATAATTGATTTAGGATTTTGCCTACAAGAGGTCCTGGTTCAATGTCTAATAAAGACATAATATCATTACCATTTATTTCCAAATCAGTTATTCTAAAACCACCGCTTTTACTTTCATGACTTGCTTTAAATATATTTAAGCAAATTTCTTTGATTTGATCTTTTGTATAATTCTCATTTAATAAGTTTGCTTTCTTATCTGCAAGTTTAAGATTCAACCAATCTTTCCAGCTAATATTATTTTCTGAAAATTTCTTTAAGAGCTTTCTATACCCCTTCGGTCCTATATTTTTAATAGACCTCATGTGATATAGTACTAATGTTGTTGCTCTGCTAATTTCAGAGTTTGAAAACTTATATTTGGTTAAAATATTTTCAACTATATCACAACCAAGTTTTTCATGCTCTATGAAACTTTCACCATTATTTAATTTATAAGCAGGAACTTTACCAATATCATGAAAAAACCCAATAAGTCTTAATAAGGGATCTTTCGGAGATAGCATATCACCTGCTATTTTAGAATGAGTATCCAAAGATTCTCCATGATATGGCCCACCTGAATGTCCATACATTTGTGTAAACTCAGGCAAAATAATTTCTAATAGACCTGTCTCATAAAGAACGTCAAAGAATATACTTGGTTTTCTATATTTCATAACCTTAAGAAACTCAATCCTAATTCTTTCAGGTGAGACTTTCTTAATTAAATGTTTATTGTTTTTTATAGCTTGAAAAGTTTCTCCATCCAGTTTACCTTCAATTAGACATGTAAAACGAGCTGCACGCATCATCCTGAGGTAATCTTCATAAATCCTATCTGAGGGATTCCCCACAAATTTGACTACCTTATTTTCTAGATCTGCTCGTCCATTAAAGTAATCAACAACTTCTCCGGTATATGGGCAAACGGCCATAGCATTAAAAGTGAAATCTCTACGATATAAGTCTTCCTCAAGAGTTTCACATGCTTTAGTTATACAGTTAGCTCTATCCGGTCCAAAATTCGTATCAGATCTATATGTTGATACTTCAATGTTATCAACTAAAGTTACCAGAAAATTTGCTCCAACTAAGTTAACTTTTCTGTCAGGAAAAATACGAGCAAGATCATCGGGGGTTGCGCTAGTTGTGAGATCTATATCATGTGATGTAATACTTAAAAACATATCTCTGACATAACCACCACATATATATACTTCAAATCCGTTCTCACATATAGTTTTTGATATATTATATATATTTTTTAGTATATTCATTTTAATTCTCTTTTTTATATCTTATTATTATTATTGATTTATACCATTCTTGATGCCATTGTCTATTAAAGTTTGCTATGGTATTGCATGATTTACATAATGTTATTAAATTATTTGGATGACAATTCTTTTTATTATAATCAATATGATGAATACAAAGATTTTTACTATTTTTTAAACAAGAAGGATTTAAACATATATGACCATCTCTTTCTTTTATAGATTCTTTGTATTCTTTATCACGCCATTGCTCACAATATGGTTCACATGAAATACCACCTTTCCAGTTCCAATGATTTTCACCTTTTATTTTTTCTATTCTTGCTAGCTGACTTTCTCTCTTCATCCAATTTAAAATTCCTTTGTTCCAGCTTGGCTTTCCTTTTTTAGAGTCGCTTAATTTTTTGATATATTCATCAGAATATATATTCCTTTTATTCTTATTCCATGTAGGTTTTCCTTTCTTTTTTTGACTTATTAAATCTTTTGAATCTTGAGTATGTTTTTTCTTAAAAAAGTGATTATTTTTACCCTTCATTTTATTTCTGTAATTTTCACATTTCATATAATGATCACTACAACACCACTTACCATTTTTGAATTGATGTTGCGCATATAAACCACACCCAAAATCACATAATTTAATAGACATAATTTATTTCCATTTTAATCCATAAATCATTCCATTTTCATATTTAAAACTGTGCCATATACTATATAGTCCAGCAATAGCACGAAGTATAGCTGCATCATAGCTTTTACGTCGGAACTCATAAAACTTACCTGGAAGAGTAAAAACTCCATCTGGCCATATATTTCTAATTCTTCCAATATATATACCCCATGCCAGTGCAGCACTAATCAAATAAAGTATTATCAATAAATACCACATAATTATTCTCCTTTTCTATTTTAGTAGAGAGCTAAAATACTTAATATAGCTTGCATCTTCACACATTCCTTTTGCAGGATCATCAGAAATTTTGGCTACAGGATTGCCGTTACATTCTACTAATTTAATAACAATTTGTGGAGCAATATAACCAACATCGTTTGTGAATTTTGTACCAACACCAAACGAAGTTTGTATATGATGACTAAACACGTTGAAAAGTTTTACTGCTTTGTCGAAAGTCAGACCATCACTAAATATAGCTGTTTTGGTCAATGGGGAGATGTTCATTGATTTATAATGATTAATCAACTTACGACCCCATTCATAGGGATCACCGGAATCATGTCTGGCTCCATCAAATAGTTTTGAAAAGTATTTATCAAAATCATTAAGAAACTTATCAAAACCAAGAGTGTCTGACAAAGCAATACCCAAGTCACCTCTATATTCATCAGTCCAATCTTGAAACATAGCTTTCTGACTATCTATTATACGACACCCTCCCAATTGTTGATAAGCACATATTATTTTATGGGCCATAGTACCAATTGGAGTTAAATTATGTTTCATAGCAAAATAAGCATTTGATGTACCCACGAAAGCAGACCAACCTGCTTCATATTTCCATTCCCTTATAGGTTTTCTCGTATCTTTTCCAGCAAAGGTAGTAATAACTTCTTCTTGCCAAGCATGACTGTGTCTTCTTCGTGTACCGAAATCTGCAATTTTCATTTCAAAAGCACTACAGACTGTTTCTATATTTTTTTCTAATTGCTTTCTGCCTATTTCCAAAGCATCTTTATGATAGATAGCTCCTGTTCCATAAATCTCACTGATAATTGCAAGAATTGGAACTTCAAACCATATTTGTTGAGTAATGGGACCATTTATAGTAATATCAAATCTCCCATTATCATGACGAACAAGATTTATATATCTTCTCTTTGGTCGAAAATCTTCAAGCCAATCAATGAAATCTGGTTTAAAATATTCATGACCAGATAACCATTTCAATTCCTCATTTGTAAATTTTAGAGTACAGTAATGGTCTATTTCCGATTCTAACCAATCTAAATAATAAGGTGTTGTCATAAATGATGGAGTCTTTGTAGCAAATAAAGTTTCCTTTGGATTTCTACATTTAAAAGTATCACGACAAATTGCAGTCGGATGTTTATGTAAAAATAATTGTGCCATTGTAAATATATACCAGTCTGTATCCATTAAACTGTTTATTATATGATATCCAATATTCACTTTTTCTCCTTTAGCATTAGTTCAAGAATAACTTCTTTTCTCCATTTATTGTTAAGAGGCAACGGTTGATTGAGCAATACTTTCTTCTTTTCTTTCTTTTCTTTTAAAACAATTTCAATAATAGCTTTTTTCATACCTTTTAATTTCTCTTTCGTTTGTTTTCTCATTGCCTTTTTCATCAGTTCCCATTCGTCTGGAATATGGTCAGAATAAATAGATATAATTTCCTCTACATGATCATCTTTTTTAGTCATCTTAATTATCATATGAGTTAATAAATTTCCACACATCTTTGCCAAAAATAGTTTCCATTGCAGACTCAAAAATATAATGATCATAATCTTCATTTATATAGCCGTCTTTTTCGAGTTCATCTATATACTCCTGGCAAATCTCCTGTAGTGGTTCAATATTCGGTGATTTGAGTTGTTTTGGTTTCAATAGTTCTTGCTCAGTTTCTCGGCGTTGGTCCAATACTTTCTGCAAAACTTCTGTAGATATGTTATCAAGCATATTAACCCTCCAAACAAATAAATTGTTATAAGTTATGATCAGAGTAGATATATACTCTCATCTTTTTCTCCCGACTAATATTCTTAATATATCAATAAATACCCAGACTATAGTAAAGAAGATCGAACAAATTAATTCAATCCAGGTATAAGTCATTTCTTTTAAGTTAAATTTTTTCATGTTTTTCTCTTTAAAATATTCTTTTTCATCATACATTTAATATTCTCCTTGACATTGCCAATCATTGTTATTAAGTTCGTCAATTGTGCGTCTCGTATTGATTTCTTCTTTTGCTTCTGACAAAGAATCATGTAAATGAGGAAATGTATGCAATGAACCTTTCTTATGTTGAGCAACATCCACCCAACAGAAAGGCTGTCTATATTGTATTTTATATTTATTATTCTTATTTTTACATATTCTATATTTCACAACAATACCTCCTATTTTATTTAGTTATCATTATTTGTATTATGTTTATTTCAATGGTTGGTAGTTCGGTATTTCCAAATTTTTTTGGTTCCTTTTCTTCTTGACGTATAATTGGAGACAGTTGTCCGATTTTTGGAGGAGTTTTGTTATATCTCAAATCTTGAAGCACCTCGCGATTATAATCTTTCTCTGTGGTAAGTTCACCATTTATTACTTTTTGTTGAATCCCTTTTAAAATTTTTTCTCTATCATCATGATGAATTAATGCTAAGTAATCATCAATACTCATTTTTTCGTATTTGTCCATGTGTTCTCCTTTTCATTAATTTATATATATAGATATATTTTATTAATATACAGATCCCTTAAGAAAAATGTCTTCATTTTTTTCATAGTCAATTAGTTTCTTTGGACGTAAATCTTTTGGATCTTTACCAATTACGCTTTCATCTATATAACTATTGGACACAATCCAGTATTTATATTTACAGTGTAAATGTAAACCACATCCAGTACAAACCAAGTAATAACCTTCTTGACAATTATTTCTAAAAATTTCAGTAGCTAATTGTTTCTTACAATTTGGACATATTTTTTCATTATCTTCATACCAACCCATATCATTCTCCTTTCTCATTTTGTACGTTTGAATACAACCTTCTTGTATTTTGAAATACAACCTATTTCTTGTCAGACCAGCTTGTGAAACCCATATATGCTCCGATTATAGATGCGGATGCAAAGTAAAACCATGTTATGGGTTCACTTATTACCTTTAATCTTTCATTATCTATTGGAGCAAATAACATCACAAGAGTTACAAAGAGTATTGCCGCTAATGATGTCCATGCCATCCTTCTTCTATTTTTCCATCTTACTTTATTGTTACCGTTTGTTGTTACTTCATTTGCCATTATGTTGCCTCCTTATATAATTGAATTTTGGAGCGGACGGCGATGATCGAAATCGCAACCTGAACTTGGAAGGCTCGAATTTTGCCACTTAAACTACGCCCGCATTTTTAATCCCACCATCCTTCAACATATTTTCTCATATTCTGAAACAACATATCGAGATCTTGTTTTTGTAATTCATTACTATGTTTATATAAATTCATTCTTTCTTTATTTTCTTTTTCTTTTTCTTCTTTAGTTATAGCTTTTTCTACGCTAAATGATAGCGAGCATAGTTCACTATTCTCTGGAAGTGGTATGAATACCATATTGCATTCCCCCCATTTTTTCTCATGGGGTTTCATTACATTTGTTGTATAGTTATCATTTATAAGACGATCTAGCAAGTTAATACATACTTGCATTTGGTTAGCATATCTCTCTGAGTTAACAGAATGACCATATTCTTTTTGAAGTTTTGCCATTTGCTTTAGTTTAAATTGTAGGATTTTATAAAGGAACCAGTGATCCCAATCTCTATCCTGCCATATGATTGGCAACCATGTTATAAGGTTTTGAATACCATATTTTATAGTTCTAAAAAAATCATTTATTTTATCCATAATTTTTCCTTTCAAACAATAAATTTTATTACCTGCACTAAACTATATTGGAGCATATTTATTAATATATTTTTCAAATAAATAAATCATTCCTGCTGTTATCATTATACTTGGCAGAAACAGAACAATTAATATTTTTTCTGTGTTATTTTCTGCATTTAGATCACTCCAATATGCAAATAATATGAGTGCTGCTACCCATAGAAAGGGAAGTGAAACCAAACTCAACATTGTTATACCAAACAAAAGAATATATGATAAAATAAGCAATAATGATACCAAAGTTATAATGGAATAACCAAATCTTTTTTCATTAAATTGCTTTATATAATCATTTATAATAGAACATTGTCTTTTACACATAGGTTTGACTATACAATATTTACAAGGATGTTTATATTTCATTTTTATTACCTTTTAATTTTTAAAATTTTTCTGGACTATATTTAGTAACATATTTATTCCAGAAATAAAATATTCCTGCCAGTATCATTAAAACTGGAAGAAAAATAACAACTAATATGTTTTCGTAGATACCATTTGTATTTAGACTATTATCCGACTTATTACGATAATATCTATATACTATGAATGCTACTGGCCATATAAATGGAATTGAAACCAAACTCCACATGGTTATGTAGTACAAAAGAATATATGATAAAATAAGCAATAATGATGCAAGAGCTAAAATGGAATACACCAATCTAATTGTATCAAATTGATCAATATAATCATTTAGAATAGAACATTCTTTATCACATATAGGTTTAACTATACAATATTTACAAGGATGTTTAAATTTCATTTTAAACCCTTTCTTTAAGTGTGGTAGCGGCTCTCGGATTTGAACCGAGGACCACAGAGTTATCGGCTCTGTGCTCTAGACCAGACTGAGCTAAGCCGCTATGTTATTTATTATTTTGTTCCGCAAGTTCAAGATTGTTCACATCAAACATAACAGGAGCTATTGGTGGTGTCATTTTTATAGGATGTAAATCTTCAGGACAGAAAGTCCAATAATCTCCTAAACCGTCATCTATATATACCGCATTCAGACCTGTGTCAACATCATCTACTTTATATATTTTTCCTTTCATGTCTTTCATTTTTTTAGTAACACCCCATCCATTATATGTTTTTGTTAGATCATTTGATATGCGAACCATCATACCATGTTTAAGTCGTGATTTTTTCATTATTCACCTTCATTTAAAATATTTTCAGGATCAAACATAACAGGAGGTTGTGGAGGTGGAGGTGTTATTCCTATAGGATGTAAATCTGTAAGGTCAAAAATATATTTGTCATTTTCCATTATTATAAACCCTCCCGTGTTTTGTGAATTAAGACTTTCAAGGGTAAATATTTTTCCTTTCATACGATTCATAACTCGATTACTCGAATATTTTTTTGTAGTTGCTGATATATTATTAGATACACGAACTTTCATTTCTTTTTTGAATTCTGAAGCTTTCATTTTTCACCTTTAAGTTAAAATGTTTTTTGGATCAAACATAACAGGAGGTTGTGGAGGTGTTATTTTCGGAGCAATTAAATCTTCAGGACAGAAAGTCCAATAAGCCCTATCACCGGCATGTATATCTACTCCATTATCATTTCTGATGTACTCTACCTTATACCTTTTCCCTTTCATTTTTCTCATAGAACCACTAACATTCCACATTCTATTTGTTTTTGTTAGATCATTTGATATCTGAACAATCATACCAACTTTAATTTCTGTTATTTTCATTATTCACCTTCATTTACAATGTTTTCTGGATCAAACATAACAGGAGGAAAATTATCTTTTATTTTTTGATTTAATTCTTCATCACTTATACTAATTTTAACATCCTCACGTAGAAACCACCATGTCCCTATTTCTTGACCATCAAGATGTATACTCATTTCACTAGTATTAATAACTTCATATTCTCCACCGGCCATACTCCTCATTCTATCTCCGCCGCCACCCAATTCGTTTATTGACTTTTCTATATCTAATGATACACGAACTTTTATTCCGACTTCAATATTTAGCATAAAACACTCCTTTTTTACTGGAGGGGATGGAGAGACTCGAACTCTCATACTCCTGGTTAACAGCCAGGTGCTTATATACCAATTAAGCTACATCCCCATCATTTAAATATCCAAATTATGTTCATCAAATAAAACTGATTTGTCTTTTACTGTAGGTATTTTATCAATTATAATTAGATCTTTATAATGAAGAAAAGTATATTCTGTTTTATTCCTATACCTATATTGAATTTCTATAGCGTCTTTTATTGAATAGTGAAATTTAGTAATAGTTCCATATTTAACACCGCAATTTTTCATTGTAGTAGATGCCCACCTGTTTTCTCGTGAATATTTAAGATCAGGAGAAAGCTGGACAAGAGTTCCGCATGTTAAATCTTCTTTTTTAACCATGATTCACCTTTTGTTGAAAGTTATTATTGGTAGTCCGAGCGGGATTCGAATCTTCGTTAAATGCTTATATACCAATTAAGCTACATCCCCATCATTTAAATATCTAAATTGTGTTCATCAAATAAAACTATTTCTTTTTTTAATGTAGGTATTTCATCAATTATAATTAGATCTTTATAATGAATATGAGTATATTCTGTTCTATTTATACGCTTATACATAATTTGTATAGCTTCTGTTACTGTATCGTGAAATCTTATAATAGTTCCATATTTGACCTCACCATTCATGACCTCATTATTTGCCCAGCTTTTTTCTCGTGAATATTTAAGATTAGGAGAAATCTGGACAAGAGTTCCGCGTGTTAAATCTTCTTTTTTAACCATGATTCACCTTTTGTTGAAAGTTATTATTGGTAGCGACGGAAGGATTTGAACCTTCGTTAAACGATTATAGGTCGTCCGTTCTAGACCGCTGAACTACGTCGCTAAATTGGCTGAATATCTTTTATTCCATTTTTCAATTTTATATAATAGTTGTTCTAAAGTTATTGAGCAGTTACCATTTTTATTTTGATTTTCTGGATTTTGAAGCAATTTACAATTTGCAGGATGTGATATAATAGATGCATCTATATTATTTTCCCATCCATATTTTATAGATATCATATGATCTCGAGATATTCCATTTGGGTTATTTCCATTATTTTTTGCTTTATACCACCCAAATTCTTTTATTAACTCAAAGTGAAATTCATCTGGAAAATCGCTTAAGTTAAATTTGAATTGACATTCTTCTCTATATCTTTTATGATCTGTCCAATTTTTATGTTTTTCTTTAATCATTTCTTTTCTTATTTTTGATTTTAAAAGAGATGCACATTTTTTTGAGCAAGTTTTTACACCTTGATATTTATCAAATTTTTTATTACAAATAACACAATTGGAATAATAAGTTACAGGTTGTTTATTTTGAGTAATAATTTGTTCAAGAACTAACTCATTTATACTATTTGATATTTTTTGTTTTGTTTTTTCAGAATGTTTCTTAGTATTTGCACAAACTCTGCTACAAAAATATTTCTCTTTTTTTGGAAATTGTTTTTCTCTTTCGGTAACATTAAAGGACTTTTTGCATTTAAAACATATTACAGAAAATTCTTTAAACTTTCCATATATTTTATTATAATAATTTTGCATACCTTTGCTTATATTTTCGTTTGAATTAACGTTATCAAATTTAGGATTTTTTTTACACCATCTGACATGATTAGCATAGATAGCATGTTTGCCTTTAATTATATCTTTACAATGTGGACATTCTTTCACGATATTATCCTCCACTTTTATTGTTTGTTCTTAATAAAAGTGGAGCTTGCAAAAATTGAACTTAATACTTGGTGGAGCTGACAGGAGTCGAACCTGCGACAACCTTCCGTGCAAGGGAAGTGCTCTCCCAACTGAGCTACAGCCCCAAATGTATATGGCGGAGACGACCGGATTTGAACCGGCGATACAACCGTGACAGGGTTGCGTGCTTAACCGAACTACACTA
>JAFCCM010000080.1 GCA_017610225.1 Candidatus Aenigmatarchaeota archaeon
AAGAAATTATATCATAGAAGAAATTATATCATAGAAGAAAGTATATAACTATTAAGCAAACAACTCTTTTGCCTGTTTGAAAGTGTTTTTAAAAGTCTTCTTCATAATTAAATTTACTTTCCAAAGACCTCTTCTTTTTATTTTAAAATCATCCTCATAGTCATCATCTATACCTTCATTCATGAAAATTGATTCTTTAACTTCTATCTGAATACAATTGATTTTTTCTTCTATGTTTTTGTATTTTCTTGTTATAGATCCGCCACTATATGGGTAATCTCTCTTAACTACAAAATCGAATTTCTGTACCTCTTTTCTTATTGTATCATAAAAAGTTTTTATTATTTTTGGGTGTGCAGATGTATTATTTAAAGTTCCAACTGAGAAATCTGGTCTTTCTTTCCCTTCATCTGGAGTGTTTTTAGGTCCTCTAGAGCTCATTGAATGACAATCAAAAAGTAAAGCAAATCCATGTTTTTTCGTCATTTCTTCGATTGACTTTTTTATAAATAAATGATATTTATCATAAAATTTAAAAATTTTCTCCTTTTCTTCTGGTAAATATTCTTCTTTCAAAACAGGTTTTGAACTTGGGGACATTCTGTGTAATGCATCAAATCTTAGATGTTTTGGCATCGAGTCATCTTTACTTCCATACTTGAATCTGTTCATATCCACGACATAAGGGTTTAGTTTAGATATAATCGATATTCCTTTTCTAGTTTTGTAGATTCTATCTGTATGTAAATCACTCCCTATTAACAATCGTTTATTGATTATGAATTTATGCTCTAGTTTTTTTGGGATTAAAGTTCCAGAATGGGGAATAGAAAGAATATAATCATAATTTCTTTTTTTTATTTGTATCAAATCCTCTTCTTTGATTTTTATTGTTTTCTTTTTCAGTAGATCAATTGCCTCCATGATTAATCAGAACTACTTTTAGATTCTGGGTAATTAAACTAATCGCATTAACTTACTTGATAATTCTTCTATTTCTCTCTCATCAACTTCCCTGACAATAATCTCTCCCTTCTTGCTGATAGTTATTTTTGTTTTTCCTATGTCTATTATTGTGATGAAACTTGTTTCTGCGATTATTTTTCCGTTAAATTCTTTCAGGATATTTTGGATTAATTTTTCTTTATCGACTTTACACTGAGGAACTAGTTTGAAAGAGTTATCGCTTTTACACGGCTTGAAGATAAAGCATTTTTTCATAGGATTAGTTTTGAGGGTAGATTTATTAAGGTTTTGTTAAAGGATTAAAATTAATTCAGTTTTGCGAGGAGGTGAGAAATTATTTTAAGATTCTAATGTTACTATGTAATATGTCAAATCTGTATGATTCATTGGACAATTATTATGGTCTACAAGGAGCATGGGTAGAAGTAGAAGCAGTTTTCAAAGAAGAAGGAATACAAATTGATATGAATGATATGTATGATCCATTCAAAAATTTAATAATTGGGATTCTCTCGCAAAATACGAATGATAGAAATAGCACGCGATCTTATATTGGTCTATCAAAAAGATTCAAAATAACGCCTGCGGAACTCGCGGAGGCACCATTTGAAGAAGTCCGCAACTCAATAAAAACAGGAGGTCTGTATAACATGAAAGCCCGAAGAATAATCGAGTTTGCACAATCTGTTTTGAACCAATATAACGGTGATTTAAGCGTAATAACTAAGTTGCCAAAGGATAAAGCTAGAGAAGCCTTACTCAAATTCAAAGGAATCGGTGTGAAAACTGCCGACGTATTTTTAGCGTATTGTATGAATCAAGACGTGTTGCCAATAGATACAAATATCGAGCGTGTGGCTAAACGAATTGGAATTGTTGATAAATCTGCTAAGTATGAAGAAATACAAAAAGCACTCACTAAAGTTGTTCCATCTATGCAACGTGCTAGAGGACATGAACTTTTAATTAGACTAGGAAGAGATTTTTGTAAAGCGCAAAAACCATTATGTAACAAATGTCCTGTAAATTCTATATGCAAGAAACAATTTTATCTCTAAAAATTAGAACTTGACTCCATTTGGGTATGACTTCATCTGGTTTTTTAAACTCTTTAACCACTTAAAAAATCTTTTTTCCTTCGTCTTGTCCGAATTTCAGATATGGACTGGTCGCCTCCTACATAAAAGATAAGTATTTATAGTTATATCAATTGATATAATAATATGCAACAATTACTAAGATACCCAAGATTGGATACTGTACTCATGGTAGAAGAATTTATTAGACAACATGATGGAGAATTTAAAAAAACTATGGTTTGGAAAAAACTTCCTAGAAAAGTTATGTATCAAACTTTTTGTGTAATAATAGATTATCTTCTTTATTCTGGAAAAATATCAATAGATTCAGAAGGAAAAATTGGATGGATATATTATCCTGAAATTGCAAGAAAATATTATCAAAAGAAAAATTTAGGTAGAATGAAATGAAAGTCCCTTCAACAATCAGGTTTGCTAACAAAGATTTAAAAAAAGCATTCTACAAACTAGAACATAAAGGGAAACACGAAAGAGAATTATTTAAATTCATCAATCAGGCTTTAGATAACATTGAAGATAATGCTTTTTGTGGAATTCAAATCCCGAAAAAATTAATTCCTAAGGAATATATCAAAAAATATGAAGCAAAAAATCTTTGGAAATATGATTTACCAAAAGGTTGGAGAATTATTTATTCTATAGTAAAGGAGGAAATTTTAGTGATTAGTCTAGTTTTAGAGTGGTTTGATCATAAGAATTATGAAAGAAGATTTAAGTATTAGTTCTAGTTGATTTGATATGAACTACAACACAATAATAGTCAGATATTCAGAAATATTCCTTAAGTCAGAATTTGTTAGAAATCAATTAGAAGGAAAACTAGCTGACAACATAAGAAATGGAATAAAACGAAAAGAAATAGATGCCAAAGTAAAAAGAGGAAGAGGAAGAATATTTATTGAAACTGAACAACTAGAAAAAATTACTGACTTACTAACACATGTTTTTGGGATAGCATCATTTTCATCAGCAAGCAAAACTGAACTTAAAAATCTAGAAAATTTTGTAAAAGAAAATTGTAAAAATTTACTTCTTGGAAAAACATTTGCCCTCAGAGTTAGCAGGACTGGAAAACATGATTTCACTAGTCAAGAGTTTGCTGCTAGATTAGGTGAAATAGTAATTAATGAAATCGGAAAAAAAGTTAGACTCAAAAACCCAGACAATGAATTATTTGTCGAAGTAAGAGATCAAGATGCTTATGTTTTTACTGAAAAAGTTTCTGGTCCTGGCGGAATGCCTTTAGGTTCTCAAGGGAAAGTTAATTGTTATGTTGATTCTAGGGAAAGTTTGGTCGCTTGCTGGCTGATGATGAAAAGAGGATGTGTTGCTGTAATCTATCATACCATTCCTGTTGACGTTCTTGACGATTGGTCTTATGGAACTAGTCTTAGAAAAATTAAAGTAAAAAATGTTGATGATATTCCAGATGATTCAGCTTTAGTTGTTGGAGATAATTTAGAAAAAGACGGGATTAAAAAAGTTAAAAAACATGATAAAAAATTTACAACAGTTTTAACTCCTGTTATTGGTTTCAAAAAAGAAGAAATTGATGAATTTTGGCGAAAGATTAAACACATAAGTTTTAGAAACCCTATAATTATTAGATAGGTATGTCTCCCCACAAGATTCCTAAGGATGATTTTGTCTACCAAGTTGTTAGAGATATTGTTAGAAAAAGAGGATATGTTGAGACCCAGGAGGAATTATGTCATCTTGCTGTTAAAAGACTCAAAGGATATAATCCAGAATTTGTTCTCTCAGGAAAAAGAGCTAAAAAAATCGCGTTAAAAGTACCAGAAATCAAGATAAAAGCAAAAACAAGAAAATCTCCGAAGATGTTTGAAATCAAAAAATGTCCTGTTTGTGAAGGAAAACTAAAGAAAATTTATGGAACCAATCTACTTAACAAAAGAATTCATCTTGGTTATCTCTGCAGAAGATGTGGGTTTTCGGCCGATTTGAGTTCTATTGTGCCTATGAGATATATGTTTGTTTGGAAGAGATAGATTTTTAGATTTAATATAGAATTTAATTGTATGACTAATGAATCTAGAAACTATAGAGAAGTAGTTATTAACACTAGTTTTATTCCACATTATGGCCTTTATGGTCTTGTTCCGGCTATTAAGGCTTTATTTCATGGAGAAAGAATAGGATCATTATATGATTTTTTTTCCGGTTCTGTTTCATTAAAAAATACCAGAAGTTATTTAAAAGAAATTGGAATAAGTGATGGAGATGAAGTTTTAATAAGAGTAATAACTACTAATGCAAATCATTTTTCTACAGCACTTCATAGTTTAGATATTCCATTTTTAAGACCTGATGATTTAGAAGAACTTCGTAAACGTTATGAAGCGAATGTTACAATAATTTATGCACTTGGAATTCTTAGGGTATATCCAAGTGGTATAACTATTGAAAGAAAAAATAGGAGTAGTCATTTAATAACAGGGAAAGAAGCAGTATATCTTAGTAATTCATCAACAGAAACTTAATATCTCCTCAACAACTTCCTCAGCATCTTTATTACTAGTATCAACTACAACATCAGCCATGTCTTTCTGACTATTCCTATCAAATCCATACATTCTTTTCCATTCCTTTTCTTCCATTTCTTCCCGTTCTTTTAATTTTCTTCTACTTTCTTCTAAACTGATTTTATCCCTTCTAGACGTTCTTCTAACTCTTTCTTCAAAATCACAATCCAACCACACTTTAAGATCGGCTAAATCTTTCAGAACCCAAATCGACAATTTACCACAAATAACAACATTACCTTTTTTTGCTAATTCTCTCTGATAATCATCTATTTTTTGATGAAAATCTTTACTCTTTCCTCTTTCAGTTCTCCAAAGATCAAGTGCCTCATTAGTATCATCTTCTTTTTCAGATGGCTTAAAAAATTTCTGACCAGGTGAGAAATAATCTATTTCCAATCTCTTGGCAACCATTTTAGCAATAGTAGAAGTTCCAGCACCAGGCTTTCCTGAGATTGCGATAACAACCATTTAATCCCTAAAAAATAATAGTAATACCAAAAGAAATAGATGTGACAGATATGAATATACTCAAACAATCGCTTGGTTTACTGCTGATAATCATTGCATGGGTTGATCCTTTTGAATTAGGAACTAGTTTTCAAGTTCTCTTCTTTATTCTAGGTTTTGATCTAACTGGTTTGATTCTTAAATTAGTGTTATTTGCCGCGGATATGTTTCTTGGAATTTCAGGACTAGGATGGTATCTATTGATATTCATAGCAGTTGAAGTCTTGTTTAATGTCCTAAAACTTAAAAAATTATTAAGATATTTAATTAAACCTATAGTTGTGTTTTTAATTATATTTATGAATGGATTAGGATGGGAATTGGGAATTATTGTAGGAGGAATAGATTTATTGTTAAATTTTTCAAAAAAGTATATTTAATCAAGCCGAGATCGCATAATCTGGTATTGCGCAAGCCTGGAAAGCTTGTTTCCCTCGGGATATCTGGGTTCAAATCCCAGTCTCGGCGTTTCACCCCTCACCAATAATCACAAAATTCTTAAAACCCCAGACAAACAAACATTGATTAGATATATATGGTAACAGAATTGTCTGTATTAGAAAATCTAGTAGGATCGTTTGTTAACTTAGTTCCAAGCCTTTTAGGAGCATTAGTCCTTCTATTATTAGGATGGCTAGTAGGAAGAGCAGTAAGTACAATATTACACAAAATACTCAGAAAACTAAGAGTAGATAATTATTTCAAATTGGAAAGAGGTCCACATATAACTGGCATCTTTTCTACAGCAATAAAATGGGTAATATACCTTGCATTTATTTCAGCAGCAGTAGAAGTAATGGGAATAGCAAGTTTAAGTGTTTACTTTAATGGTCTACTTGAACTTATAATGGGTCTTCTTGGGGGAGTAATAGTAATACTAGTAGCATATCTAATAGCAAGATACATACAAAAACATGTAAAAGCTATGAAATCAGAATATTCTGGTTTAGTGTCACAGTTAATCTTCTTGTTTGTAATGGTAATATCAATATCAATTGCATTTGATATCGCAGATATACCAAATGATCTAATCAACACAATAATAGTAATAATAGTTGCATCAGTAGGACTAGGATTTGCACTTGCTCTGGGATTAGGGTTAAGAGACACGATTGCTAGATTAGCAAAAAAGTATGAAAAGAAGATTTAGTTTTTTCTTTTTTCTTTTTGTAAAGTTTATTTTATCTAGTTGTTAAAGTATTAATATGAAAAAAAATGTTATGACAAGATCAAGAAAATCATTTTTTATAGGATATGTATTTTTTGTATTGTTTGCTTTGATTATACTTTCTTTGTATGCTTTAGATTTTTTCTCAGATTTTATAATCTATTTGTTATCCTTCCCCGCGGTTTATTTGTTTCTGCTTCCAGAATATGTAAAAGTCGACAAAAAGTATTTTATCAAAGAAGAAAACGTAGAAGAAGTTAGTGGAATAATAACCAAAAAGAGAAATATCATACCCTGGAATTTAGTCGCAAATGTCTCGATGAAGAAAGGAATTGTTGGCACGATGCTGGACTATGGTGATATTATTGTCAGCACAATGAGTGGTAAAGAAAATATTGTCATGCAAGGGATAAGTAGCCCTGAAAAAGTTCTTAGAAAACTTGAAGAAAAGATTGGAAAGAAAAGTGTGATTAGTTGAGTAGGAAATTAAAATTCTTTAAGATCTTCCTCTTCGTCCCATTCATCTTCTTCTAATTCTTCTTCAACAATATCTTGTTCGTTTAATTTTTCTTCTTCCATGATATCTCCTTTGGTCAATTATTTATTACATATTGATTATTTAACTTTATAGATAGTGCAGACTACATATGGAATATAAGTATTTAAAACTGTAGGAAACCATCAATAACTTAAGTTTAACATCACTAAGATTAGTTATGGGATATACAGTTTATTTTCCGGAGAATCTTGCTAATTATAATTTTGGTATAGCTGCTGTTGTTGGATTAGTTTTTGTTGTTTTAATTGTTGGTGTGGTTATTGGTAGTTCTAGAAATAGTAGGAAAAGAAGAAGACCTGAGTGATTTTAGAAGAATTTTGTATCTTATTCAACCAAGTTTGACATGATTAACAACTAGTTTAGGTTGGTATTGAGTTATTCTCCACATTGGATTATAACCTCTAAATACATCACAACCCACATTTACTTCTCTGGTTTTTAAAACTATAATATCACTCTGATCTGGCATGATTGGTCTATAAGCTGGACATCCAAGACACCTTAGACGATTTAATCCACCTTTGGGGTTTAAACATTCATTAACTTCAACTACCATATTATCAATTATTACTAGAAAAGGTTAAGGTATTTAAACCTTTCGGTTACATCATTTCATGGATTAGTCCTTGATTTTTTCCTCTTTCTTTGGTTATTTATTTTCTGAAGGTTAAAAATTATTTATGAAATTTGTGGAAACTCTAAAGCCAAGGATGATAATACAAATTGAAGATAAAAAATTCAAGATAATAGAAAGAATATGGTGGAAGATGTTTAAAGCAGACGATCATTATTATAAGTTGTTTTAGAGTATGAAGACGGTTCACAAAACTATAGATTAGCTTTT
>JAFCCM010000081.1 GCA_017610225.1 Candidatus Aenigmatarchaeota archaeon
GATTTAGCTTTGGATGGTGTTATTTGGGGAGGATTTGGAACTACAGGTCAAAGATGCACTGCGGCTTCAAGAGTTATTGTTCATGAAGAAATCAAAGATAAATTTTTGGATATGTTTGTTGAAAGAACAGAAAAACTTAAGTTAGGAGATGGTTTGAAAAAAGACACGGATGTTGGACCATTGATTAATGAAAGTGCGAGAGAAAAAGTTCATAAGTATACTCAGATTGGTTTAGATGAGGGAGCTAAACTATTGATTGGTGGAAGAAAGGTAGGTGGGAAAGGATTTTTTTATCAACCAACTATTTTCTCAAATGTAACAATTGACATGCGAATAGCTCAGGAAGAAATATTTGGACCAAGTGTTTCTGTAATTGAAGTTAAAGATTTGAATGAAGCCATTCAGGTTATGAACTCGATTAAATATGGATTATCCTCGTCAATATACACACAGGATATTAACAAAGCTTTCAAAGCAATTGAAAAGATTGAGGCAGGTATTACTTATGTAAATTCGAGTACGATTGGATCAGAAGTTCATCTTCCATTCGGAGGTGTTAAGGATACTGGTAATGGGACTCGAGAGGCAGGAATTGAAGGGATTCATGAATTTTCTGAGACTAAAACAATTTATGTTGACTATTCCGGGAAGTTACAGAAAGCTCAGATAGATGATGAGTAGAAATTATTTCCTTTTTTTTTCTTTAGTTAATATGTATGCCGTACCAACAACTATTATTAACATAACTAAAACTGTCCCAATAGGACCATTTATTATATTCATAACATCCAATTAATCACCTAAAGATTCAACTTTCTCTCTAATGTTATTGAATTTTTTGCTATATAAAAACATTATCAATACAACACCGATAAGACCAGAGATGATAGTTATTGAGAGTAATGAGAATAACTTAAATTCTCCTGTGGATTTTGTTAATATGCTTATAATAACAGCAGAGACACCAGCAACCCAAGCCGTGAGTATTATTTTGAAGCTCATAGAAAATTCCTGATGTTCCAAAAGATAGGACTGTAGTAAATATTCTTTATTTTTCTTCTTTCTCTTTCTTACCATAACATAATTTTACTCTTTGATATAAAATATTTTTCACTTTATTAGAAATACTATCTAACTCAAGACTTTCAGATAATCCTTCACCATATTCAATATCTTCAACTTTAATTCCAACAACATAAATCTCAGTATTAGGAAAAAAATCTTTAAACACTTTAACAGATATTCCATGAGTAGATAAACTTTCATTCAAGACTACATCTATACTAAAAATTTTAACCTCCCCTATTTCCCCGTTAAACTCAACAGCATCAATAAAGTAAATAATATTAGGATTAAATGATTTGATTTTACCAATGAAATTCTCAGGGTTAGTATCTGCCAGAATAAAAAGAATATTTTCATCTTCTATTTTTTTTCTTAATTCATCTACAACAAGATTTCCAATATTGTCATCTCTCTTAAGAACATTACCTATACTAATAACAACTTTTTTCATGCAACTAATTAGTTTTTCAAACTAAAATCTAAACCCCTTCCACAAATTCACTCTTAACTTTACTGACCAGATATCCACCGAGAAGAATAAGAACTGATCCACCTAACTGAAGAATAGGTGTAGGTTCATTAAACATTATTATTCCTAAAAACATTGAGATTACAGGAGAAAGTAAAAGAATAGTTGCAGCTTTAGAAACATTAATCAATTTTATAGAAGAATACCAACAATAAACATAACTAAACAGAATACTAGTGGAAGCGAGAATACCAAGTATTTGGCCGAGAGATAAAGAAAATAGAACATCAAGTTTTCCCAAAAGAATTATGACTCCAAATAAAAACAAAGAGCCAATAAACATCCTTGCAGCAGAAACAATCACATTTGATTCTCCCTTAATCATAACTTTTTTAGCAATTGTATTCTCAACTGCCCAAAGAATAGTCGCAGTAATAATAAGTAAATCTCCCAAAGAAGGGTCAGACCAAAGATTAGTTGGATTGATTTTATCAAAATAGATTGCGACAATTCCTAGAAACATCAACCCCAAAGCAACCAATTGTTTTTGTGATATTTTTTCTTTGAGAAAGATGAATGCAAGAATTGTTACATAAATAGGAAGAGTTTTATGAAGAAATGCTCCCCGTGCTGAAGTTGTTAATTGTAAACCATGAAAATAAAACAAAAAAGCTAATCCCCCGCCTATTAACCCAATTAAGACAAGATATAGCCATTTTTGTTCTTTTAAAATACTTTTAGTCAATTTTTCTTTTTTCCAGGTAAGGAATAGAAAGATCAATCCTATTACTAATGCTCTTGTTGCTGTAAAGACTGTAGGATCCATGTTGATTACAAGGAGTTTGTTGACAGGAATGGCAATACCACTGATTAAAGATGTGGTAAAAGCGAGTATAGTTCCTTTAGTTTCGTTATCCACTTTTCATCTCCCATAATTTATTGAAATCTTCTTCAGAAATAATTTCGCATGCATGATAGTAATGAATAGTGATGTGTTTGTTGAGTAAATCTTGATTGCCAAGAAAAGCCAAACTAACTTCTCTTTCACCTTTTGGTGTTTCAATCAAGCCTTCTTTACCATGGATTTCTTTGACTTTACCTGGGAGAATCAAACAATAGTCTTGCCTGTCTGGATTCATTCTTTTTTTAACAACAGAATCATGATCATACCAGAAGTATTGATGAACAACATCCTTGTCAATTATCACCTCATTATCTTTGATTTTGTTCAATTTCTTTGCTGAATTGTCTATAAAATTCATTGCGACTGGAAAAAGATTATACATTTCCTCATCTGGAATATCTTTACCTTCTGCAAGGTCTTTACAAAATTCTTCAAATTCTTTTTGTGTGAATTCTCCTCTTCTTACTCTTTCGGCTATACAAGGCATTGCATAATTGAGGAACAGTTTTTTGTCCTTGAGTTTGTGTTTTCTTAATTTCTTGGTTTTTTGTTTCATTGATAATTATTGGGATTGAATTGATATAAAAATTCATGGATTAGGTAATTTTAAATATCTACTCCCTAAATAATCTCTAGGTGCAAAAAGTGATAGGTGAAAACCGGGATAGTGACTATCGGAACTCATTCTAAGATTTGCTTAAACCTATCAATCAATCCTATAAATTATAATTTAAACAATTAGTTAAAAGGAGGTAAAAAATATGAGTGAAAAAATAAAAATCAATGGTTGGGTAGAAGAAATTCGAGATTTAGGTGGAATCAAGTTTATAGATTTACACACACCTCAGGGTAATCATCAAATAACATTAATCAAAAATAAAGTTCCTGAAGATTTATTTAAATTAACTGCTAAAATCACTCGTCAATCTGCAATTACAGTATGGGGAGAGGAAAAAGAGAATAAAGAAGCTCCATCTGGAAAAGAAATAATACCAGAAAAAATAGAAGTTTTGTCTTTATCTCAGACACCATTACCATTGGATCCAAGTGGAAAAACTCCTGCTGAGCTGGATACAAGATTGGATTGGAGATCTCTGGATTTAAGGAATAACAGAAATACATCTATATTCAAAATTCAATCAAAAATTGTTCAAGGTATGCAAGAATGGTTAAGTAAAGAAGGTTTCATTCAAGTTTTTACCCCATGTATAATGGGTGCAGCTTCAGAGGGGGGTTCAGAAGTTTTCCCAGTTCTTTATTTTGATAAGGAAGCCTTTCTCAGACAGGATCCTCAGTTACACAGAGAATTAGTAATAGCGGGTGGATTTAATAAAGTTTATGATTTAGGACCAAATTGGAGAGCAGAGAAGAGTCATACACCTAGACATTTATGTGAACATAGAGGTTGTGCTGTTGAGTTATCTTTTATCAAAGATGAGAGAGACACAATGAGAGTTGAAGAAGGTCTTGTTGCTTCGGCTTTTAAGAGGGTAAAGGAAGATTGTGAAAGAGAACTGAAGTTATTAGGAGTAGAACTAGAAATTCCGAAGACACCATTTCCTGAGTTGAAATTTCCAGATATATATAAGATACTAGAAAAATTGGGTAAAAAAATACCTTTTGGTGAAGACTATGACTCAGAATCGGAAAAATTACTAGGAGAATATGTCAAAGAGAAATATAAGTCAGATTTCTTTTTTGTTAACAGGTTTCCTTTCAAGAAAAAACCTTTTTATGTAATGAAAGTTGAAAATGATCCACAATGGGCAAGAAGTGTAGATATGATTTACAGGGGTGTAGAACAAAGTTCTGGAGGACAGAGAGAACATAGATATGGAAAATTAATCGATCAAGTTAAGGAAAAGGGAATGAAACCAGAATCTGTTGAATGGTTTACAAAATTCTTTAAATATGGTTGTCCACCTTTAGGAGGGTTTTGTATTGGAATAGAAAGATTAACCATGCAAATGTTAGATATAAAAAATGTGAGAGAAGTAACTTTATTTCCAAGGACACCTGAAAGGTTAATGCCTTGAGATATTTGAATCAGAAATTGTAATTGATAAGTTTATTATTAGAGTATTAAATCAAATATTTCAAAATTTTGACAGAAATTATACCTATTTAGTATAAAATAATTGATTTCCTACCTTCTTTCCTTGATTCATTCCAACTATACCCTTCAGAAGATGTTATAAGTCATATAATCTAATCGATTATACTGTAAGATATCTAGTACATATTATGTTGTGATAATTATGGTTAGAAGAGTATTTGACCCTTTACGAATAAGAAAACTATATGAAAGGGGGGAATCTACATTTTCTATTGCTAAAAAGTTAGGAGTGGGTAAAAGTACAGTTTTGTATCATTTAAGAAAAATTGATGTTAAATTAAGATCAAGAAAGGAAGCCGCAAAGCTAGGTGTATGTAGAGGTAGAGTAAAAATTAAAAAACACATTCTTCCAAAATCAAGTCAAAATCTTACTGAAACAAAAGCCCATATTTTTGGTGTATTATGTGGTGATGGTTGCCTTCATTTTAACGAAAATCGTAGATGTCATCAAATTTCCCTTGAAGTTATAGATAAGAATTTTGCATTGGCGTTTAAACATTCACTAGAAGATGTATATGAAATACCTCTCAAAATAGGATTAAGAAAAAGTAAAATAAAGAATTGGAAGGATAAATTTGTAGTAAGATTATGCTCAAAGGAAGCTTGTTTAGATTTGATGAGATATGGAGACTTTAAGACAAACACTTGGAAGATTCCTCCCACTATCCAAAAAGCTAATTTCAAAATTAAATCCGCTTTTCTCAAAGGGCTATTTGATTCTGATTCAAATGTAGAAAAAAGAGAAAGAAGAATTACATTAACTTCAATAAACCTAAATGGATTAAAACAAGTACAAGAACTTTTAAGAGACTTTAGTATCAGAAGTACTATTTTAAATCAAAAAGTACGAGGGAATAGAAACAAAAAATATATACTAAGGATTCAAGATAGAAACTCTAATGAAATATTTGCTAATCATATTAATTTTTTCATTGAAAGAAAAAGAATGAAACTTTTTGATATAGTTAGATCCTATAAATTGTTTACTACATCACATGAGGTTGTGATTAGATTAAGCCCAGAAATTAAAAGATTGAAGAATAATGGTATTTCTTACAGGAATATAGCAAAGAGATTAAATTTAGGCCAAACCACTATTTGGAAGGTCCTGAAAAATAAATATTAGCAGGAGTTAAAAATATTCGGGAAGCATGTATGTTCCCAAGAGATAGAACTAGGTTAACTCCTTAGAGAGCAAAAACTTTATTTAAACAGAAAACTAATTTTTAGTTTATGTTGAAGAAATTTTTAGTTTGTCTAGTTTTACTTTCTCTACCTTTAGTTTTTGCTTCTAATGATGTTAGTGTAAGCCTTGTGACAAGTGGTAATGACACATGGACTCGTGCTTCAACTGGAGAAACATTCAATTTTACTATTACCAATGATAATCAGTCTTATTCTTTTTCTGTTGTTAATATAACCATTCCTGATGTCTTTTCTTCTCCTGATGATTTGGGAGTTAGTTTGGTTGATTGGAATTGTGAAAATAACTCTACAACTGTGTCATGTTATAATGAAACAGACCTTCTACTAGAAAATGGCGGTTCAATTAATATCTGGTTTAATGCGACATCAGTTGTTTCTGTTGACGAGGAGAATGTTACATGGGAAGTAATTCTAGTTAACAAAACTACTGCGGAAAATATCCTTATCGAGGTTAATTCTAGCATAGACGGAAAACCACCTCAAGTTAGTCAAGTGAATATGTCTTATAATGGTTCTGATCTTGTCGATGGTGGAAATATAACTGAAAGAATGAACATTACATTAACAGTTCTAGCAGAAGATAACGGAGTGGGAATAGATAAAGTAGTAGCATATATCAATAATTCTTCTGATATTGTTGATACTATTGTTCTTTCTGATAATAATTTAAATTTTACGACTGATATTAACACTTCTTCATTTGATGATGGAAATTATACGATTCAGATAGAAGTTAATGATACTTTAGGTAATCTTAATGATTCAAATTCTGTTAGTTTTGAAATACTTCCACTTGAATTGAATGTTATTATACTTAGTACTAGTTTATCTAATTTGGAATATAATGAGGTATTAACAATTGAGGTTTCTGTTTATTGGAATAACAATACATCTGTTACTAATCTGGGTTTAAATGATTTCAAAATTTTTGATGATTGGTTGTTATCATACCAAGATACTGGATATGAAGACAAGACTGATAAAATATCTGGATATGACTTTTCATCTAGTTCTTCTGGAATTTATCTGATTAACTATACTGTTCCTAACATAACAGATGAAACTCTTGAATACGGTGATCATGATATAAGGATTGATGTGAATAAAGATGACTATTCAGATAGCGCGAACTCAAATTATTTTTTAAATGGGCCTTATTTGACATTTTCTTTTTCTGGTCTTGTTGATGATAATTTGAGAGGTGAATCTAACAAAACAATCAGTTTTGATATAATTGTTACTAATGAAGGAAATAAAGATATTAGTGGGGTAAATCTAGTCTCAATAGAAATAGATAATGATGACGGAGAACTTTCAGATTTGGGGGATTGTGAAACTGCAAATGAAGTGGATCCAGAAGATGAGATTACATTGTGTAGTGATATTGAACTTACAGTTACAGATACGGGGAATTATAAAGTAACTATTGTGGTTAATGGAACTTATGATTATAATACACTTAGTTATCAACCAGATTCTAGTATTAATATTTCGGATAGCGGGGTTCCAACAGAAAACACTGATCCTGAAGATGTTGATCCAGATGAAGAATGGAAAGATGATTCTCCGTCGAGTGGAGGTGGAGCAGCAACTACTACAACAGTCGAGAAAAAATATCTTACTATAAATGAATACCCAGAAAAAGTTGAAATAGAACAAGGCAAAAGAATAGCAAAAACAGTTGTTGTTAAGAATGAGGATGATTGGGAGTTCCAAGATGTTATATTAAAAGTCACAGGAATTGAATCTTCATGGGTAACTATTACACCTGGAGAGGAAGTGGAGATAGAACCATT
>JAFCCM010000082.1 GCA_017610225.1 Candidatus Aenigmatarchaeota archaeon
GTATATCATATACTACATCAGACCATGCAATCGTTGGTAACATACATATAATGTATGCTGAACCAGGTGTCAACGACATGCCTGTTGGTATTGCTGAGGAGACAATTGCTGCTGGTGGTAACCTAATTATAAGGAGTCTGATTTAAATGGCAGGATATCCACTTACGACAGAGCAGTATCAGAGACTTGATACTGAGGTAACGGACGTATTTCGTAGCAAAATAGTTGGTAGAAATCTGATTGAACTCGCACCAGGTTCACCTCTTGGGATTGGTGTGCAGAATATCAAGAACTATATTGAACAGGATATGTCTGCGGCTTCTATTGATATGAAGTTCACCGAAAACAAGGACAGCATGGGTTACAGTGATACTTCACTGGACATTCCGATCCTTCATAAAGAGTTTGAAATCGACTACAGAGATTTGGAGTCTTCAAAGACAACCGGAGTACCACTCGACTTCGCAAATGCACGAGGTGCGGCTGCTAAGGTTGCGGCACTTGAAGATGAACTAATCATCGAAGGTACTGGCGGATTCAATGGTCTGTACGATGGCGCAGGGAATGATTACAGCACAACCACGGATTTTGGTACTGCTGGTAATGCGATTGCAGCAGTTAAGGGTGCTATGGCACTTATGCTTGCGGATAAGATGTATCCACCATACAACCTTACTCTGAATCCAGTACAGTATGCTGAGATTGTTGGTCCAAGGGCAACTACATCAGATGTATCTGAATTGACTATCGTCCGCGATATGCTTCAAGGCAATGCAGGTGACGGTGTTTCAGGCTCAGTCGGAACAGGTGTCGGAAATATCTATGTTTCTGATTACATGACAGTAGATACAGGTATGATGACCACACTTCCTGACACTGCGAATGCGGACCTTGTAATTGCAGAAGACTTCCAGATGAAGACCGAGGTTCTTGAAAAGACGCAGAACTTGTTCGGACGTGTGTTCGAAGCAATGGTTCCAAGAATCAAGCAGCCTAATTCTATCTGTAAACTTTCCGATATTTAAGTTGCCTGAGAAGGCAACTCTTTTTATATTTTGAAATCAATCTAATAACCAGAGGTTTAAAATAATGTCTATAAAATTTATAAAATGTGAAATATTAATGAGCCAGTTACGTATGGAAGAATTTGATTCCGATGGTAAGCCCATAGTTGTGGAAAAACAAGATATGTTTGGAAATAACTATATGGAAAGAAAGGAAATTACTTACCGCCGTGGTGCTGTCGTAGCTCTTCCAGAAGCAGTTATTAAGAAACTTGGAAAGTCTGTTGCTATGGTAATGGTTCCACAGGTTGATGAACCAATTGTGGATATACAACCAGTAGTACGAGATGGTGAATTTAAACTATCTGGGCGTGAGAAAACTGTTGCCGATATGATACCAAAAGACAAGGATGATAAAGGCAATGATTCTAAAGATAAAGATTCTAAAAATAAAGGAAAGAACAAGTGATATAAATGGCAGCAGTCACAGTAGCGGATATTCGAGCATATCCATTAAACGATATGCCAGTGTCGGATGAATCTGATGCAACAATTCAGGGTGCAATAGATCAGGCGGTTTATTATATAACATCCATACAGGCATCGGATGCTACTGATGACGAAGTATATGCCGCCACACGCGCGCTTGGTGGGTACTTAGCGTACTTGGCATACTTAGACCGACCAGTGCAAGATGTGGCTGGTGCTATGGTTGATGGATATTTTACTCCATCAACTGGCACTGAAGGAATTCCTCAAATTAAGTCTGTATCTGATTCTCGTGCGAAGGAACGTGCACTTAGACAGGCTGCAATGCTTTTCATATCAATTATTTCAAAAGGTAGACTTGTGAATGGTGAATTGAAGGCACAACCAGTTCCGTTTATGGGTTTGACTTCTTCCAAAACATAAACCTACAAAAATTTAAATAGTCTTGAAACAATATTACCGTAGGTAAAGGTCTTACCTACTCTACTATTTCCGGCAAGAAGGACTTGCGGTGATAATATGTTCATGACGGATGCACAAAAGAAGGTTATTTATGACTTGGTTAAGAAGTCATTCACAATCAGAACTACTGCTGTGACAGCATCATGTATATATGAAAACCAAATAATTCCTTCTGGACGCGATTCTGATCCATCGGAGACAAATGCGAAATATCCGATGATTACTTTGAAATATCACGACGCCGACGACTCTATTTTAGATATGGGAAATGTCGTGATGAAAAAAGTGCGTTTAAATGTCAATGTTTATGCTACTCCAATCGATGGGCGACCAAGTGGCGCGTATCTAAATGGTAAACAAGCTGTTGACGAAATGACTAGGCAGATATTAGATTATCTTAATGACAATTATGAATCCGCTTTTGCGAGCGGAATTTATCTCACTGATAGAATTCAGGGTGTAAAGGTTGCAGACTTATCTACAATCGCTACACGAAAGCATGTATATAGAAATAAATTTGTTTTAAATATAACCTACGAGGTGTAAATAAATGGCATACGATGGCACAGTTAAGAAAGTTGCGGAGTTTGTTGCTGAATCTCCGTTTGGTACAATCCCAGCAGACCCAAATTTTCTAAATTTTGGTGGGTATGTTTCGGAAGCGTCGATCAAAAAGACAATGGTTCCTGTAAAAATTCCATATCTTAAAGACGAAGATGACACAGATAGATTACAGTCAACTAAGACTGAAAAGGTGTCTGAAGCATTCGCTGCGACAATTTCAATGAAGCCTGTTGATTGGTCAGTTTTGCCGTATGTATTGAAAGCTGTATTACCGACAACATACGCAATTGGTGATACTAATTATGACATTGCATTGGGTATAATTGTGGATGACCAGTATGAATCACTTGGCGGCGGATGTTGGAATAAATACACTTGTACAATTGCATCTGAATCAGCAGCAGAGGCAACGCTTGAAGGTATGTTTGCAAAGTCTACTGGAATTGGTGCTGCTGATTATGTGACTGGTTTAGGCACTCATGCAAGTACTCCAAGTGGCGCGGCAATCAAATTTGGTGATCTTACCGATGTGTTGTATGACGCTGCTGCTACATCCGCGAATGGAATTACTATTGACAGTGTTGGATTTGGTATTGAATATACTGTTGATGCGGTTAAGGATGTAGGTTCATCGAACAACAGCAATACAGCCGCATGGAGATATGGTCAGAGGAATATCAACCTTGACCTTAGTATGACTCTTGTGGACACTTCAGTTGCCCCAGATATACTTGATGGTGCAGCACATTCATTTGCATTTACAGCAGGTGCTAAGACAATCACATTCTCAAACATTTTCTGGGAAGGTGACTGGGACGAAAAACTCAGCCCAGATGACATTATTGCAATGCCATTAAAGGCAACCAACGTTGATATTGTAATCACATAAGGAGAATTTTTAATGAAATCAATTAGTATTAATGGAACTAAGATAAACTTTAATGACAGACCAAAACATCGGTCTGTCACGGCTGCTCGTGGAATTATGACAACTGAATTGATGAAACTCATTGATATATCGAATATAGATCCATCAAAGAATCTGTCAGACTTCATTCAGGAGAAGATTGTGGAAGACCCTACAATCGCTGTACAGTTGGCAGGATTGAAAGATGACCTAGGTATTGACCAGACAATTATTCTGTCCACAGGGCTTGAATATACGACTCTACAAGAGTTAAAAGATGAGATGTATGCTGATGAGTTCATAGACCTATACAATAAGTCTAAGAAGGCATTGGGAGGTAAGACAGCGGAAGATTTTTTCTCTATCTATCCTACAAGTACAATCTCGGAAACGGAGATGCAGGCTCTGGGGATGTAAAAAAAGAATTTGCGATAAAAGCTGTATGTCCATCGGCGCAGGAATTCATCAAGACCGTTAATCTTGCCATGCAAGGAAGCGGATCTGGCAATGCAATTATAGGAGAATATAATTTTTGTAAAAATATGGGTATATCCAAAGTTGATATGGATGAAATGGATGAGGAAGATGTGCTTGCATTTAGTTGGATTATGCGCAGAGAAGCAAAAAATAACAAGAGGTGATTAAATTGGGTGTTTATATCGGTGATATTTGGATTCCATTCGTGGAAAATTTTGATATTGATGACGGTGAGCGAACTATCCAAGTAATAAAACATATCGATAAGAGCACTCCACCTCATTTTGCTGAATTCAATAATCCGATTTTAACTGCAAATCTGAACGGAACACTTATTCAACAGACTGGGAATGTCAAGACTGCAAATAATTATGCAGAAGATGTTGTTGCATTACTAAATCGCACAGCATCAGATAATTATATAAATCTATTTCAGGGAAAATCTGGTTGGTTAGTTGCGCGCAGTGCATCAGCACCAATTGCGGCGGAAACACCATTATCAAGAGATTATAATATTACTGGAAATTTTTTACCAAGTAATATATATCAGTCGTCAATAAAGACCAATCCGGTCATTATAAGCAATCCGTGGAGTTATACATTGGGCAGTGACAATTGTGACAATTATATCGCTGTTCCAATCGGCGCGACATATACTGGCGGTGATGGATCTACAATATCTCAAGTTGGCGAGGATGGGACAATTGTATCCGTACTTGCAACTACTAATAATATAATTAAATTTGATGTAGCAGAAAATGATGTGGATAATGGTGAAGTTCAAGTGTATGATGATATGAACGGCGCTGAAGCCACATGGGTCAGAGTTCATAATCCTAAGCACACATATACTGGCAGTGTAGTCATTCAAAACAGTTTGTATAGAATAATTTTTGACAATACTGGTGATGAATTTGCCCTGTACGCATATCATACTGCAGCATGGAATAAACTTGATGATTTTACATGCGGTGCGTTTAATATTATGCGATTTATGGCGCTCGGCACGGATAGTGTTGAAATTAAAGTAAATTCGACCTCCACAATTACATTGGAACGTGGAAAGCCGATGAAAATTGACACTACTACTGCAAATTTGTTTGCTACAACAATAACTGTGCCCGATGATAATACAACATCGGATAATTACATTCCTTTGGATGGAGAAGATGAATGGGCTGCCTCAACAGCATATGCATTAACTGATAAAGCAATGCCTACTACAGCAAATGGGTATCGTTATGAAGTGACAGTTGCAGGAACATCTGGCGCAACAGAACCGACATGGCCAACAATTATAGGAAATACTGTTGTTGATGGTACTGTTACATGGGAATGTAAATCAAAAATTGTACTTTATGTAGCTGGAACTGCTGTATTTGCTACAATTTCCGCAACCAAGTCATTAGGCGCTGGCATCAAATGGCTATTTTATGATACAAGTCTTACCAATGCTGTTAAAGTCGCTCATAGGGCGCTTGTGAATAGAAATTATAGGCGTGAATTAGTGGAGCGATAATATGGTCGGCAATGATGCGACTATAAAAATTGGGTCTAACGTAGCTGGCGCACTTGCTGGCATTATGTCCATTCAAATGGGTATGAGAAATCTTGATAAGACTGTTATGGCTAGTGCTGCACTTGTTAAAAAATCTGCATTAGTGATGACTGCCGCTCTTGTAGGTATTGGAGTTGCTGGATATGTTGGTATTAAAAAAGCTACAGATAATTTTGAAGATTTTGAACAGTCAGCAGTAAATGCTGCATCTGTTGCTGGTAGAACTGGTGAGGAATTTGTAAGAGTAAAAGAAAATGTCATGGATATGTCAAAAACACTTGCACTTGAAACTAAATTTACAGCAAGTGTTACAGCAAATGCATTTTGGAATATTGCCAGTGCTGGTTATGATGTTGGCAACATGGTTAAGGATGAGTTTAAACCAGTTATGGATTTGGCTGCTGGTACTGGGATGGAACTTGGTCGTACTACACATTGGGTTGTGTCTACATTAAAACAATTTGGATTGGAAATGAAGGACGCTGGTAAAGTAGCAGATGCGTATGCTATTACTAATGGTAACACACTTGCGACTGTTGAAAAACTTGGATTAGGAATGGTTTATGTTGGCACTCAAGCCAATATGTATAATGATACATTAAACGATACGATATATTTATTGGGATTAATGTCTAATCGTGGACTTCGTGGTGAACAAGCTGGTAGAGGATTAGCTATGGCATATAGACGTTTGGCAGTTCCTACGGCAAGAGCAGCAAAAGAAATAAAAAAACTTGGTTTAACTTTGAAAGATGTTAGTCCAGATGAATTTACAATGATAGAAATTCTGCAAAAACTTGCAGATGCACAAATTGGAGCAACTTCTGCAACAATAATATTTGGAGCAGAATCTCAAAAAGCAGTTACAGCCGCAATAGGTGGACTTTCCGATTTAAAATTATATGGCAAAATTATGAATTCCTCTGGATTTGCTGCATTGTTGGCAGCAGAACAACTGGACACACTTAAAGGTTCATCGCAAATCCTTCATTCTGCATTAGAAGTATTAAGTATAACTATAGGAGAATTTTCTGGATTTTATTTAAAAGGTCTTAATCTAAAACTTATAGATTTTGTTAAGGTTGTAGATAAGCGTCTTGAACCTGCACTTAAAAGATTGAAAAAAATTCTTAAAGATTTAACTCCTACATTTACTGCTTTAAAGTCATCTGCTGAAAGTTTAAAAGGAATATTTAATGATATAAGTAAATCAGTAGGATTATCAACTGAATCATTCAACACTCTTGTAAATACATTGAATTTCTTTGCAATAATTATATCTACGGTATTACGATTTATTGATAGACATCCGACAATAATTAAATTTGGATTGGCTATTGCGTTTGCTGCGGCGATGTTTGTTACATTGATTCCAACTATTACAGCAGTACTTACAATTGGGGGATATTTAATTACATTAATTACAGGAATTGGAACTGCGTTAGGTGTAATAACTACATTTTTGGTAACTGGATTTATACCAGCATGGGTTGGCGCATGGCTTACTGTATTGGGACCTATTACATTGGTTGCAGCAGCAATATCATTACTTACAACTGCATGGATATTTGATATAGGTGGAATGCGTGATATTACTAAAAATGTAATTGAAGAAATTGTAGATATGTTTTTCTGGGTAATAGATAAAATGTTTTGGTTTGTTAATAAATCTATAGACTTAGGAAATAAATTACGTAAGATGGCTGGAAAAGAACCAATAGAATTTCAATTTGATATAGAAGGTGCTCGTGTTAATATGGGAAGATTCTTTAAACAAATGAAACTAGACCTTATGTATCCTGAAGATGCTTTTGATATAACCGAAGTACTTGATTCCACACAACAATCAATTGACTATCAGGCAGAAATGGGTGAAGCATATATGAACTCCAAATCTTTACTTGATTTCAAAACGAGAAGCAATAGAACTCAATCTTCAAACAGTCGGGTTTGATATTAGTACCTTATCTATGAAAGGCGCTGAATATGAACTATCTAAATATAGAGGAACTGCTCCAACTGTACAAGAATATGGAAGTATGGGAGAAGTTATGGCTGCAAAAAAGGCTGGTCAAATTAAAACTGGAGATACATGGATTATAATTGACACTGTTAATACACAAGGCGGAGTTGAAAATTTGGGTGACGAATATGTAGAAGCTGAGGAGAGTGTTGGACCATGACCACACAAATAAACACAACCCCTGTCCGCATCGAAAGTGCAAAGCGTAAAATCACCCAGAGAATATTCAAAAACAACATCCCAGGTGGAAATCGTAACCCAATCGACACACTTGGATTTAATGGTCTTACGATAAGTGTTAAAGGGTACGCACGAACTCCTGAAGATTATGATACACTTATGGCTGAGATATTCGCCGCACCCTTTAAACTTTATTTAAAAGACGATTGGTATTATAATGGTGTTTTGGCAGATTTCAACGTGCCGACTTTGGACAGTTTGAATTATTTCCCATTTGATATGAAAGTGGCTTGTGAAGAGCCATTTATGTATTCTAATACGGAAACTACAAGGAGTAAGACGATTACGAGTAATAATCAGGAATGGACTGCGGATGATGATGGGTTTGGTATTGTTAC
>JAFCCM010000083.1 GCA_017610225.1 Candidatus Aenigmatarchaeota archaeon
ACTGGTCTAGTAGGATCTCCAAAAAGAATAGCAGGATTTGCTTGGACTTGATTAGTAATATAAATTGCAAGATTATGAGCATCAGCCAATCTTTGCAACGCATGAAGATGCTTATTCAATTTCTGCTGCCTTGGGGCTAATTCTCCACGACCCATATAATCAGCACGGAAATGAGACATAAGACTATCAATAATAATCAATTTTATATTTTTTTCTTCTATCATATCAGCTGCTTTATCAATTAAAAACATCTGATGATCAGAATTATAAGCACGAGCAACAAATATATTTTTTAAAACTTTATCAGTATCTAATCCCAATCCTTCTGCAATCTGAATTATTCTGTTAGCTCTAAAAGTATTTTCTGTATCAACAAACAAACAATTAGCATTCAATCCACCTTTCTCTTTTGGTAACTGGATATTAACTGATAATTGAAAACCTATTTGAGATTTTCCTGTTCCAAATTGACCGTAAAATTCTGTAATGGCTTGCGTCTCTAAACCTCCGCCAAGTAATTCATCTAAATTTTTGCTACCAGTTGATATCTTTGTCATTGCCTGTCTTTGTTTCCAAACCAAATCAGCAGAAGTAAATCCCATTTTAAGCATTTGTCTTGTTCCATTGATTATTTTACCTGCAGTTGCTTTCCCGATTTCAAGAATGCTTGCTAACTCACCAGGTGATGATACAGCAATAGACATAGGGTCTGTAAATCCTAACTCAGTAAGTTTGTCTGCTAACTTAGGTCCTACACCAGGTATATCTTCAAGATTAAATTTTTTTTCCTTGACCATATCATCCACCATAACTTTCTATTTCAGTTATAAGTTTTTTACTTTCATCTTCAATATTCAATTCTCTAACATCATTAACAACAAGTTCAAGATTATCAAAAAGTTTGTTTTTCCTGATTTTCCCTGAAAGAACAACCTCCCTTCCTAGAACATTTTCTTTTATCATACTAGATGCTTCATCTTGTGACATACTTAACAAAACAGAAGGTTCAACCCCAGAAAACTTTTGAGCCTGCTCTCTGAAAAATACAGTCCTCATACTAGAAGTTCCGTCATCAATTATTCCAGAAATTATCATAGTGTTATCAGGTTCAACTTTTCCATGCTCTTTGCAGAAATAACCATCCTCTTTTTTTTCAAGTGAAGACCTGCAAGTAGGGCATAATTGTAGAATGGATTTAGTGTTAAACAACTGAACAAAATTTCCATGAATTTCATAAAAACCTTCTTCTATATCTCTTATCTCGATTTTTTTTGAAAAATTATCTCTATAAGTCTTAACTTCTACTTCAGGAATGGATTTATCATTCTCTATTTTATTGATTTGAGAATATTTTGGTAACCTTATCTCTAGTCCACCGTAAATATTCTTTTTCACGACCCCGTCTGTTATTTCAATCACGTCTCCTTCTGACAAATTTCCATTTTCTACCATATCAACCTGTTTATCCCATAGAGGAATCCTAATCTCACCAGAACCATCAAATATCACGAGATTACAAACTTTTCCTTTTGTTTTATCTTTTCTATCAAACTCTCTTACTGGTGTTACCTGAACTATTCTACCTCTGACTCTAACATCCTTTAAACCATCAGAAAGTTTTTCTATTTTTACCGGCTTCCTCTCGATAACAAGTAAATTGACTTCAAGGTCCCTTGCCACTAAATGCCCTGCACCTTCTAGAGAAACCAATCCCAAAAGTTCTTGATGTTTTTGTTTTATCTTTTCTTGAAGTTGTTCTCGGGAAAGTTTTGTTTTATCTTCTAATTCTGTTAATATTTCTTCTAGACTAAGCATTTTATTCTCCAACCAATTTTTTCAACCAACCTTTACTCTCTTTCTCAATATCTTTCGGAACTGCTGTCGGAAGAGCATCTTTAACTGCCTCAATAGTCAGATGATATCTCTTGAATATGTCGTTTTTCTTTATATTAGACATAATAACTTCTGGTGTTTTCAATTCATTTTTCAATAAAATAATCGTTTCACCTACTGCACCAATCTCAGTCAGTGGAATAAACAGTCTTTTTGAAGCCGTCTGGCAAACAAGAACATCAGTATTAAATCTGCCTAATTCCTCTTGCTCTTCTTTTTCATATTTCACGCCTAAAAAGGATATCTTTGTCCCAAAAAAATCTGTTACTCTGTCAATACATATTCCCTTTTTACCTGCAGTCGTATCAATAAATTCTTTACCTATACACGAATTAGTCTCATCCATTGATTTTCTAACCATATCTGATACTTTTCCAACAAAATCTACTATTGTTTCCATAATTACACCCCCTGAAATTCTATAGTAAGTAAAAGTAAAATAGATTAGACTTATTTTAAATAGAAAAGAAAATTAAGCCATTCTTCTTCTTGCCATTCTAACATCTGCGTCAATAATTGTTTTTCTCCCAGCGTGCTTGGCTAGTGTTGTTGCTTCACTAGACAAATCATGAGCATAGTCGGCGATAACTCCAGCAAACTCTTTAACTGCAGTCTTTGAAACTCTTTTTGCCCCTGCATTCCTCAACAAACGTTCTAACGGTGCTAGTGGCAATTCTTTCTTTGTTTTTACCATAAAATCACATCTCTATACAATTAAAAAGGAAAAGGGGATATTTAATGATTTTGGTGGTGGATTAGGTAAGAGCCAAGAATTTTTAAGAATATTAACTATATTTTGAATTCTTCATACTCAATTGTTGATTCTGTCATCAAGATGTTAAAAGAGGAGAAGGAAATATCCCAAAAATCTAAAAAATCTTTAAACTCTTCTGATTTTTCCAAAGGAGATATAACACATTTGTCTGTTAGTTTTATTGCGCTTATTTTTTCTAAAATACCAAGGTTATCGTTTCTACCATTTAGGGCATAATGAAATCTCATTCTTTTTGTTTGAGAAAAATCTTTTTGGGAATAAATAAACATTATGAAAGATTTGAAACCAAAAGATTCTGAAAAAGTCTTATCTCTTA
This sequence comes from Candidatus Aenigmatarchaeota archaeon, assembly GCA_017610225.1. The sequence continues at coordinate 2,985 of JAFCCM010000083.1, forward strand.
TCAGACTATAACCTTCCGACAATATTGAACTTCTAGGTAGAAAATCAATGTCAAACATTTTTTGATATATTACATTTGTTATTTCTACGTCCAATTTGTATTTTTCAAAGATTTTTTTTAACTTATAACTCAAATCAAAATTCTCTTTATTTTTAAAAATTGTGAGTATATCAATATCATTAGGTTTTTTCTTGCCTCTTACAAAAGATCCAAAAAGAATTATATCTAGTATTTCATCAGAATTCCTTTCTTGGAACTTCTTGACCTCGTTAGTTAATTCTAAATTCATTAACAAGTTGTTTGACATAATCCCTAACCTCTTTACATTTTTCCTCATTTATCGAAAGACTATAAGTTGATCTATAAAGTGGATAAAATTTTTCCAAATTTTTATAGAGCCTAAAGAATGATTTTTTCAGTTTGTTAAATCTTTCTGTGTGATCTTTTGGTAAACCTTTACCTGTTATTAATAGTATATAATCCAAGACAGCAAAAAGTGCTTTGAAATAAAGTATACAAGAAGATGTAAAGTCTCTCCTTTCATATAATAAATCAGCAGATGACATAAATTTTTTCACATTCTTAACTAATTCCATTTTTAAATTCATGTTTATACTATAAACCTATCTAATATTTAAATCTTTCTATGTTTATATTATTAACAAATTAAATTAACTGTAGAGAAATCAAGATATTAGATTTAGTTTTTCAAGTCTCCTCTCATAAAGTTGGAGTATTTTATTTAAAGTGTCTTTAAGATGTTTTTCATTACCTTTAACCTCTTGTGTTATTTGACCCCTTTCTTTAATCATATTTAATAAACCTTCAGATGTTGAAAGATGGTAATCTATGATTTCAGATTTCTGTTCTATCTTTAGTTCTCCTTCTGGTGTTTTGATTAATGTCACTGTTTTATCAGTATGTTGCTCAATGTGAATAGTCATCCCAATAGATTTGTAATCAAGAATAATCTTATCTCCTTGTTTTTTGATTGTATAATCTTCCTTAAAACTCTTTGTTTGTTTGAAAAATCCTGTTACATTAATTTTGAAAATTCTAGAGATTGGATACCATATTTTTTCAAGAAATGATTCTTTGAAAGTCTCAAAATATGTATATTTCGGTCCAACAACAATCCCTTCAGTAGTAACTACAATAGAAATAGAATATTTGCATAAGTGATTAGTGTTATTATAATCAACTTCAAGTATATTTTTGCCTGGACTAAGTTTTACTTGTTTTATTATTTCGTCTTCAAAACTATCTGTTTGAATTTTCAAGGAAAGATTAACATCTTGATCCTGATTGAAAGAATTAAATAGTTCCACAGTTATTTTTCCTGGATCCCCTTGTTTAACATTGGTAGCATTAATTCTTGTTATTTCAATCGGAGATTTGTATTTGAATGTTACTTCAATCTCATCAAAAATTTTAGCAGTATTGTTGGAATAGTAAATCACCGGAGAGAACAAAGTTTCAAAAATTGTTCTATTATCTAAAAGTTTTATCTCATAGTTCCAATAGAATTTATCTGGAAATTCACCAATAAAAGTCTGGTTAGTAAAATATTCTGGATCAGGATGAATTATTGGTAAATCGATATTATCATAAGTTTTGTTTGATAATCCAATTGTAAAGTCTAATATTTCAGAATTTGTAGGAAGCATAAAAGTTTTTTTGTAAATTGGTATTATTGGTTTATTGTTATCGACTAAATAGTCATCAGTATCATTAAAAATAATAAAATTAGAGTCACCATGATGAATCAAGTCATAATCAGGTCTAAATGAGTAAGTAATAATGTAATTCCCATTTTCTATTTTCACATCAGAAGATTGTTCAAAATCTACATTCGGATCAAAAGATAAAGACGGGTCACCAATAAGAATTTTATCATAATATTCTTTTTCATAAATTTTATTTTTATTTAAGTCAGTTTGAGAAAGTTGGTAATTTCTATTTTTTGTTTCCAGCATAGCCTTCCCAACTGGCTGGTCAAAATATTTAAAAAAATGATAAGCAGTTTGCCCAGAATAAATATTATAAGAGTCACTTGTAGATGAAACTAAAGACAATGAACCTAAATCCAACATCTTGTCTTTAATTCCAAAACTATCAGAATATCTAAGATAGTAAAATAATGCATTAGAATTAAGATTAGATGGATCAAATTCCTGATATACAGTTGAATACCAAGATGAGTTTAGTGGAATAAACCAATCGGTTTGATTACCCTTTGAGAAGTATAAGGCTACTTGATTGTTCTTTATTTCTTCTTTGAGATTATCTTCATTAAAAACCGGTAAGTGTTTTGGATATTCTGGTTTTAAATTTATTAAACTCTTCCAAGAATCGCTCCAATCAAACTCATAAATCGAATATAATACTTCATCACCAATTCTAGCAACCAAAATTATTTTACTAATATCTCCAAGAAGGGTTGAGAATAGAGACGTATAACTTGCTGAATCTGTCAGTTCTAACTTTTTTATCACGTCATTTAGTTTATCCAAAATTGTAAAATTCAACTCATCAAACTCTGATCTTTTTTCCACTAATCGTGTAACATCAAAACCTTTGAATAATAATTCAACTTCTGCGTTAATCACATTAGGCATAGTCCCGCCAGCAGTCAAAACATCCCAATATCTTCCTGGAGTATTATAAGATGCTAGGATTAGAGCAGTTTTATCTATTTGGTATAATTTTGAATATTCTATCTGATATGATAATATTTCTGGTGAACCTATTAGTCTTCCACATGATAAATCTTGATATCCATCATCATTTACATCACAGTATGGAGTATCAGAAATTATTTCTTTTGTATTATCAACTGGATCTTGAAGTGAAAAATAAGGAACTTCTATCAATGTGAGATAGAGGCTTTTATCAAAACAATACGAGTCTGGTAAATTGAATTGATTTATTTCATTTATTAATTTATTTTTAGATTGTTGGGAATTATCTGAAGAAAAAATCACAAATGCATCTTTGTTTTTAGCGAGAGAAAAGGAGAAAATCGATTCTTCTTCATCTGGATCTGTGAGTATGAAATAGTGTAGATTTGAATTTTTTTGTCTAAATAAATTATCTACTTGCTCAATAGTTGTAAAATTATGGATTATATCTGATTTAAGATATTCAAAAGTTTTTTGTGAAGGGTCAAAAAGTATTGGTAAATCTAGAAATGAAGATTTCAAAGATATTTTTTTATTTAATGGAATAATCAAATTGGTTTGATTAAAAAAAGTTTTAATTAATGTTTCTCTAGAATCAACAAAATAATTTTCCTGAGAAAAATTCAAATTTGTTCCAAGCTGAAATATTTGATCTGGATCGTATTCTTCTATGTATTTATCAATTAATTTTTTTGATGAGTCGTATATTAAAACTGGGTTGTTTGAACTCACCGCAGAAATATAATTTTTCCAATCATTGTTTGTTATTATCAGTGATTTATCTTTTGGGTAAGTTAGAAGAATGACTTCTTCTGAATTTTCAGAAATATCTGAATTATAATTTACTCTAATTCTAAGTTGATGGGATCCTAAATTGTTAGTTGATAATTTTATGTTGAAGAGATAAGTTCCATTATTGAAACTATGAAACTGTTGTATTTGGATATTATTATCATCTAAGTAAATCTCAAAATCATCTTGAATTAAATTTGAAATCTGTGTGTTATTATAAGAAACTAATGTGTTGATTCGAATTGTATCATCAATAAAATTATGTAAAGGAAAAATTGAAGATATATTTAATTTTGATTGTTTCTGCTCTGGTCCAATAGTCACGTAGTCTTCAAGTGGGTAGTCTATTGCTATACTCCAATTAGCTGCTCTTTCATATGCCTTTTCAAGAGTTTCATTTGTGATAGCTATCCATATTGTTTTCCAATATATAGGGCTAAATGATGGTAAAGTTCCATAATTATCATTTGAAACTGAAGGATTATAAACCATAAGCCAATATACACTTTCATTCCAAAAATAAGAACCATTAGTCATCACAGCAATAATATTTGTTCCTTTTGTTGAATTAGCAACACCAAATCTAAATTCATTTTTTCTAGGATCAAAAACTGTTAAATTTGATTTTTTGATTATATCATCTTCATTAGTTCTATAATATAAATTCTCTAAATTATCTGAATCATAAAAAATATCTCTTGAAGTACCAATGGTCCCTTTCACTTCACTTTCACCCTCATTCTCACAAGAAAGAATATTATATTTATAACATATTCTACAAGTTACATTGTTGTTAGAATTAAATCTTTTGTATTTTATACAAGTTGAAGTATTATATATCCATGAAAAATTTTCTCTAGGGCCAATATCTAAAA
>JAFCCM010000084.1 GCA_017610225.1 Candidatus Aenigmatarchaeota archaeon
TGTGTCTTTGAAAAATATTATTATGAAAGCAATATATACAAAAGAGGTAAAAAAATCGTTTCTGAAAATATGAAAAATAATATTTTTTTCAAATCTGATCAGGGAACTATTGTTGCTAATTTAGAAAAATATAAACTGCCTGGATTAGTTGTCATTAGAAGTGATGGAACTAGCCTATACCCAACTGCTGATCTTACATTAACCGAAGAAAAGATAAAAGATTATCCTGATGCTAAATTAATTTGGGTAGTAGGTGGGGGGCAAAAACTTTATTTTCAACAACTTTTTCAGATATTTGATTTAATAGGAATTGTGAAAAAAGAGAAATGTTACCATCTAGGTTATGGAATGATATCGCTTCCTGGGGGAAAGATGTCATCAAGAAAAGGAAGAGCTGTTTGGGCAGATGAATTAATGAATGAAGTTCATAATCTTGTAGAAAAAGAAGTTGAAAAAAAGAACCCTAATTTAGATGAAAAGAAAAAGTATGAAATTGCTGAAAAAATTGCTTTAGGAGCGATAAAATATGGCATGCTAAAAATAGATGCATTCAAAGATTTTGTATTTAATATTAATGAAGTCGTAAACTTTGAAGGTAATACTGGTCCTTATTTACAATATGCTCATGTAAGAGCAAACAAAATATTACAAAAATCTGGAGAATTTAAAGAAACATTTCAACCAAAAGAATTAGTAAAAGAAGAAAAAATATTAGTTAAAAAATTACTTGAATTCCCAGAAGTAGTTGAAAAATCAGTAAAAGAATACAAGCCAAATCTTGTTGCAAATTATGGATATGATCTCGCAGAAACATTCAACATATTTTATCACTCATGTCCTGTGTTACAAACAAAAGATGAACAAACAAAAAATTTCAGACTGACTTTAGTCAAATCATTTAAAATAACACTGAAAAATTGTTTAAATCTTTTGGGAGTAGGGACTCCTGAAGTTATGTAAAATCATCCTTCTTAACTGGTATATGTTTGTATCTACCAATCTTGCTGGATATCCAATATCACTCCAATAGTCAGTCAATTTAACATAAGGTAAACCAATCAAAGCATCTGTTAGTTCAATTTCACCTCTTGGGCTAGGTTCAAGATATTCCAATTTTTCAAAAATATCAGGAAAGAATAAAGCGATACCAGGAAAAATCAATCCTTTTCCTTTCTCAGTTTTTTCTCTTATTTCCCTTACTGTTCCATCCTCAACAAAAATTTTGCCAAATGGGAAAACATCATCCACTTCATATACAGAAATTGTTGATTCACTTAACCCACTTAAAAAACATAAACTACTGGAATAGAAAGTATCGCCAAAAATAAAAATGAAAGGTTCATCAATAAAAGTATGTGCACAATTTAATGCGTGACCAGTCCCTCCCTGAGTTTCTTGAGTAATATATTTAAATTCGTCACCAAAATAATCTCTAATTACTCTCTGTTTATAACCAACAACAAAAAAGATATCAGAAGGATTTAACCCAAATTCTCTCAATTTTTTTACATGATAATATAATAGCGGTCTTCCGACAATTGGTAACATTGGTTTTGGTATTTTTCTGGTTAATAAACCCATTCTTTTTCCTTTTCCAGCAGCCAATATTACAGCTTTCATTTAATCATCCAAAATTGTAAAAAAAAGAAAAAAAAAGTTGGCAAACAGAGAAGGGAGATGCAAAATTATCAGATTACCTCTGTGGGTTTTATCTCCTCTCTTTCTCTTGATAATAATATTAGTTATTTTTCTATTAAAAACAGGCCTAAAATATGCTTTAAACCCTTGTTTTCAAAAAGTAAAAAATAAGACCAATTAAGAGTAATCGTATACAAAAAGTATTTTAATACTAAAATTCCAATTATAACACATGAAATTCTTAATTGAAGAAACCAATGAAGGGCAAAAGGCATATCCAACTTTTCTAGCAAATGACCCACAAGCTATAGCCGTTCTTAGTAATAAATTAGTTCAACAAATACTTCAGGAACTTGGAAAATATCCTTGTTGTCCGATGGATCTTGCAAGAAGACTAAAGCAACATGAACAAAAAATCTATTACCACATAAGAAATCTTGAGAAATTTGGTTTAATTAAAATTGAGAGACTAGAAGAAAGAGTTGGAGCAACCGCAAAAATTTATTCAGTTGTTTCACCAGTTATTGCTTATAAATTATTTGATGATGGATCTGTAGTAGATAAAAAAACTAGAGCATCAGAAATAAAATTTCTAAAACCTTTTGTTGAAGATGGAAAATTAAATTCTGTTATAGTTGTTGGTAGTCCTGATCCCCATGGAAAATATAAAAGTCCTGCATCAGATGGTTATTGTGGGATTAATTTAGCTATGTTTCTTGGAGAATATGTCGATGAAATAAAAATCCCTTTTTATAAACTTGATACACAAGTGACAAAAGATGATATGAAAAATAATATGATAATTCTTGGTGGACCAAAAGCAAATATAATTACAGATAAAATCAACAAACAACTTCCGATTTATTTTGATTATTCTGAAGAATTTAGAGATTGGGTTATTGTATCTACTTTAACAAAAAATGTTTACAGGGAAAAGTATTGTGGTGTAATAGTTAAAACCAAGAATCCATTTTCAGAAGGGAAGGGAATTATTTTGTTAGCTGGGAAAGGTTTTACTGGTTCTAGAGCAGCAGTACTTGGATTATCAAAATATAGTAAAGAAATATCTAAAGGAAATTCTGTTGATTCAAGTGTAATTGCAAGAGTTGTTAGAGGAATAGATGTTGATTCTGACGGGATTGTTGATGATATAGAATTTTTGGAGTAAAACAAAAGACTTTAACGACTTAACCTTTTTCTATTGAGATTGATTTTGTCTAGGATGTGAAAGTACATCATGTGGGTGTTTGTGGGGGTGCATGAAAACCCGCTAAAACATACCCAAGCATGTCATAAGACCGCTTTCCTAATACACTAATTGGTTAGCATGATGGATATGTGGTCTGACAAATTCACAAGGAAGACAAAACTGTTCAAAGTTTTCTCAGTCATAAGAGAGTCACCAGTAGGTCTGTTCTCAAAGGAGATAAACGAGAGACTTAATGAGATTGAATATCCGACAGTTCTGGTTGCCCTGCAGAAACTGAAGAAAAAGTAAGAAGAATCAATTGTACAATAGACGCTGATTGTAGATATCTGGATTGTCCACAAGTCTTGGGTCATGATACACCAGTTTGTCACGAAGGAAAATGTAAATGTAGTGGAAAATGGGAAATAGTCAATAAAACAGAGTGGAAAGAAAGGTTTAGAGAAGAGTTGACGAATGAAACTCAAAAAAGAACACAGAAAGAAAGACAGTTATACAATGAAACCAAGATAGAAGAGAAGATTAAACTAGTAGCTCCAAGATTAGTAAAAGGTCGTTAGTTTTCATTCTCAATAAAAATAAAGAAAGAAAATGGGGTTAAACCCCATATAGTTTTTGTAATCCTGTTATGTCTGGTTGTGCTAAATCTCTTTTTCCGATATCTCCATACCAACTAAAACCATACATTGTTGCTTCTGAACATGCATCATCATAGACATCTCCTAAACCAATTCCATGACCTGTTTCGTGTGTTGCTATATTTTGTAAGTCCATTTGTTGCGTAGCTTCGCAATTTACTGTTTCACAATCTGTAAAACTAAAATCTGTATCAAACATTACGTCATACTCAACTATTTGTCTGCCTCTTCTTGTGTACCAAGTTCTGCAAACTGCTATTACTCCTTCTTCTGGATAGTCTCCATAACTATATTCATTTTTGCCGTCAGTATAGTCGTCAAAACTAGCTGAACTATCTAATGTTTGTCCATTATCACGAAATAGCTCAGTTGATGTGTATAAGTCCCATTGTTCTACACTACTAAATATTGCTCCTGGCACTATTGCTTCAACATCTGGATGTACTACATAACTTAATGGTAATCCTTCTTTCCACTTGATTCCCATTAAATCATAGCATTTGGGTTCCTTTGGTTTCCCTCCTCCAGCCCATGGTGGTCTTGCTCCATAATCAACTCTCCTTCTTCCATCCGCATAATGAATAAAAGTTATTGAATCAATTGGTTCAGTAGATGGATTAATCGGTTTTACTGCGATTGCTGTCACTATAGTTACCCCTAAAATCAAACTCAGGATTATTCCTAAAGATATAATTTTTTTCATTTTATCTCCTCTAATTGTTGTTATTAAATTATAGAATTGAATTTAAATAATGGATTATTACCGAAGAAATTAAATCATTTCCTAATACACCCCTAACACATACCAAACAAATTAATACTTTCACAACAATCATTAGACAGGTATTAGAAAAGTTGTCTCGACATTATCAATTCAGAAAAATGGTAAGTGGCTGATGTACCTAATTTGTGAATAATTATTTAATTAAAAACTTCCTTGAAAAATAAATAGAAAAGATAAACCAGTCTGGAGAAATTTACTTCTTCTTGAATGCGCCTATACTTTTCAATTTTTTAAACAGAGAATTCACAGCCTTGTCTACTTCTCCAACTTCTCTTGTACCAGTACAGATGACTTTACCTGAACCGAACAATAAAAATGTAGCTTTGGGATTTTTCATTCTATAAACAACACCAGGAAATTGAGCTGGCTCATACTCAGAATTTTCTGCTTCAATCGCGATTTTATCCAAGTCCAGTTTTGTTGGCATTTGTGCTGAAGCAACAATATTTTGAATTTCAGGTTTATATTTTTTCGGATTTGCAATCCCAGTTTCTTTCAATATTTTAACGACTTTCTTAATGACTACGGTAACATCTTCAATATTTCTAGCTCCAGTACACACAACCTTACCGGATGAAAATATTAATGTTGCAGATTTCGGGTCTTTTACTCTATAGACTAGTCCAGGAAACTGCTCAGGTTCATATTCACTTCCTTCTAGATGTTCTATCAATGATTCAAGAGATATTCTTACATTTAAAGTAGCCATAGCAACGATATTCTCGATTTTTATATTGAATTTTTATATTGAACTTATTCATTTTCCTCACATCTTTGATTTTTACATAAGTAATTATTGTTTAAAATATATTAATAGTAACATTGATATATAGAAGAAAATATAATTTTAAACATTAAAGTAATAATCGGGTTTTAACCGTCAAAAGCGTTCAAATTTTATCTCTTTTACTGATGAAAATTTCCTTGAAAAAATCTTCTTGTTCTGTATTTACTTTTCCCCTTGACGCCAGGTATAATATCGGTAAAAACGTCCCAATAATCTGATCCCTATTCCAAGTTTTAACCAATTTAGAAAATTCAACTTTTTCTGACCCTAATTGAACCAAGAATGAATCTATCTCAAACATCAATGAATTAATTCTATTCTCGATATCTTCTTCTGAAAAATCTATATTTTTTCTCAAGCTTCTTCCAAGTCTTCTCTTTTTTGTTTCTCTTCTATCTTTTACTTTGACTGCTTTCTGTAATGCACCAACTAGTTCATCGAGTGTAACTTTTCTCTTGACAATTCTTATTGGCCCTGGTTCCAATGTCATTTCCTGTAATCTTTTTTTTATTTCCTCAAATGATGTTAAATCATCCTGTAAATCATCGAATGAATACTCTGTTGGTTTTCGACGAATAGTCGGCCAAGTGATTTCTGTTTTTAACTTAAGAAGTATCGAAGCTACAAGAACAACTTTTGCTGGTATTCTAAAATCAAGCATCTCTATAGTTTCAATATACTCAAGGAATTTACATGTCAATTTAGTTAAATCAACATCCCATGGATCCAAATCTTCCATCGTAACTATGTAATCAATTAAATCTTCCCATGACTGTTGTTTGATTATTCTTTCAAGTAGAACTTGCTCTTCCATATTAACCAACTTTTATTTCAGGTAACTCCAATCCTAGAATTTTTGACTCACCATTTTCCATGGATATCCCATAGACTCTATCCCCACTCTTAATTGTATAGTCGTTGTGTGTGATGACTAGAAATTGTTCTTTCTTTGACATTTTTTTAATAAGATCTGCAATCTTTTTTGTATTGACTTTATCTAATGCAGCATCAATCTCATCCAAGACATAAAATGGGGTTGGTTTGTAACGCTGTATTGCGAAAAGGAATGCCAAAGCTGTTAAAGTTTTTTCACCACCAGACATTGAATCGATCTTTAGCAAAGTTTTACCCCCAGGATTTGCTTGGATTATCAAGCCGGTTTGGATGTCTAATTGATTTTCTAATTGTAGTGAAGCTTCACCGTTAGTCAAATCCTTGAAAATATCCCTGAAGTTTTTGTCAATGCTTCTCAAACATTCATAAAACACTTCTTTCTTTTTACCTTCGATTTTTTCTATCATTTCAACTATTGCTTCTCTCTCACCTCTTATTGCGTCATATTTGTTCTTCAACTCATCAAATTCTCCTTTGAATCTATCATACTCCTCGATTGCTTTCATATTGACTAACCCTAAGGAATTAAGTTGGGATGTATTCTCATCTATCTTATCTTCTAGAACATCTATTTTTTCATCTAGGTATTGAATATTTTCAAACCTGTCAACTTCCATTTTTAATGATGAAAGTTCAGCTTCTGTTTTTGCACCACGTATTTTCAGTTTATTTGTTTTATCAAGAATATCTGCTCTGTCATCAAAGATTTCATTCCTTTTCTGTTTCATTAATGTTATCTCTTCGTCGATTTTTGTTCTTTCTTCGTCTAAATCTAGAACATTTTGGCTCTCACTTTCATATTTTCCTCTCAACTTATCCATTTTTTCATTTAATTGACCAACCTCTAATCTCAAGAAATTGATTTCTTCTTCCAGATCTTTTTTGACTTGTTCATATTCTTCCAGTTCTATGTCAGAAGAAGTTTCTACACGTTTTTTATAGAATCCACCAACCATTACACCTGATCTTTCAGATAAATCACCATCAAGAGTTACCATTCTTACTTTTCCTATTCCTATCCGTCTTGCAATTCCAAGATTTTCTACAACTAATGTATCTCCAAAGATATGTTTAACAGCGGGAGAATATTTACGATCATATTTAACAAGATTTGATAATAGTCCGATGACACCAGGTTTTTTCAATAAATATTTTTGTTGATCTGACAGTTCCCTTGTTCTGATTTTGTTCAATGGTAAAAATGTTCCTCTACCTATTTTTTCTCTTTTTAGGAAATCTATGCATTCTGCTGCGGTGTTAGTATCATTAACAACAACATTCCAAAATCTTGAACCTGCTGCAACTTCTGCAGCAATTTTATAATCACTAGGAGCTTTTACAAGACTGGAAATTGTTCCATAGACTTTTGGTTTTCTGAGACCAAGAATGGTTTTTACAGCCCTTGAGAATGAACCTGAACTTGATTGGACCGCTCTTAACTTGTCCATCATTGTACTTATTCTTTGTATTTCTCTTTCATCGCTTTCTATTCTGTCTTTGTTTCTGATAATTTTGTTTTTGATGTCTTCTATTTCCTGTCTGATTCCAGCTTCTTTTGATCTGATAAAAACTTTTTCAGTGATTTCTTGTCTTCTTTTTTCTTTGGATTCTGTTTCTCCTTCTAGTTTTTTTATGTCAATCTCTAGTTGTTTTATTGTCGCTTCGCTTTGTTTGATTTCATCGTCAATTGAACTGTATCTTTTTTCTTCTATCTGGTATTTTTTATAAGCCAGAGATGCGTTTAAGATTTTTAATTGGTCTATTAACTCTTGGTATTTTACTGCTGTGTTTCTCTCCTGTTCTAGACTCTGTAATCTTTCTAATCTTTCTGTAAGAATGATTTCAACTTCTCTCATCTTGTCCCCGACTATTTCCAGATTTTTCATTGCTTTCTCTTTCTTTTCGTCGTATAAAGATATTCCAGCAACTTGGTCAAGAATCTCTCTTCTTTCTTCTGAAGACATCTCTATGACTTGAGTTACATCTCCCTGCATAATCATGTTAAAACCATCAGGATGTATTCTCGCCGAGGATAAGAGTTCTAGAACATTTTGTCTGGTCGATGTCTTACCATTAAGTTTGTAAACACTGCTTCCTTTCTTATTCACTTTTCTTGTTATTGTTATTTCAGGTGTTTCATATGGAAACATTTTATCAGAATTATCTAACCAGAGTGAGACAGATGCATAATCAGATTGTGGGATTTTTTTATTACCATGATAAATTAATTCATGTAACCTGTCGGCACGCATTGATTTAGTTGATGTTTTTCCTAGTACAAATGACATTGCATCCAGTAAATTAGATTTTCCGCTACCATTACTACCACAAAATATTGTAAATCCTGGTAAAATAGGTATGGATACTTTTTTTCTGAAAGACTTGAATCCATGCATTGTTAGTTTAGTTATTTTTGTATTCATGATCACTCACAAAATTTATGGTAAAAATCAAATAAAAGTTATTGGTAAAGAAAGAATTTATTTTCCTAAATACCTATTGAAATCTTAAATATTCCTAAAATTAAATATTGAATATGAAAAAACTAGTTATTGTTTTCATGATGCTGTTAATGTTGACTACTTCTGTTATTGCTCCAACATTACCAGTAAGAGTTCCATCTACGTGGGAAAGTTGGTTGGAAAAGTTAACGAGGATAATTTTAGTTGATATTTTTGGTCTTCCCCCCGAATGGATGGTATTTCCAGAATTATTATACTATTTCATACTTCCACTCACTGGAATAATGGTAATAGTTTATGGGTTTTTAGACACAATGAGGATTTTTGATAATGAGAAAATAAACATAATCTTATCTATTGTAATTGCTTTTACAACACTTATTTCAACTATTTTTGTAGGATTTGTAAAACTTGTGTTTGGTCTATTGGGTCCAATTAGTGTAGGTGCATTTGCATTACTATTTCTCGGAGGTTTGGGGTATATATCTAAAAGAAAAAGAGGGGAATGGGGAACTAAGTCAGCAGTTATATCAACATATCATAATGAAGCTGAAAGATTGGGAAAAGATTTAGAATCATATAGAAATCTAAATTCCAATTTATTAAAAGAGTATGCGAGAGCTAAAGATGGTAGAAAAAGAAGGGAAATTGAAAAGAAATTGAAAACATTAAAGAAAGAAATGGACAATCTTGAAGTAAGGTTAGAAGAACTGAAAGATATAATGGATCAACCTTAAGATAGAGAAAAGTTTAAAATGTGTGAGATACAAAATATGATTATGAAAAAAAATATTTTTATAGTAATTTTTCTTGTTTCTGTTATTTTGACTTCTGAATGTTCTGCTTTTGACCTAACCAAATTAATACCTGGTGGGGTGGATTTTTGTGAAGTAGATACAGGTTCTGGGACCTTACCAACACTCGTATCTAATGCTGGTTTTGTCGATTATTTGAATTATACCTTAGATCTTCTTAAATGGTTAAATGATACTAAACTCATGCTTTGTTTCATTGTACCAATATTAGGTGTATTCTTTATAACATATGGTTTTTTGGAAACTATTCGAATTTTCAAAATTACATGGGTAAATGTAGCTATTGCTATTTTAATTGGATTATCATTCACTGCTCTTGGAATTATTAATTGGGTAATAGGTGTACTCTTCCAAGTTATGGGTGGATGGGCAGTTGGTATATTTGCTGCGATGTTCTTTGCAGGAACCTATTTGTTATATCTTAGAAGAAAAGCAGAGTGGGGAACACAATCAAGTATCGCTTCTGCTTTTGAAAAAGAAAGTGAAATGTTAAATGAACAAGTTGAAAAGAAGAGAGAAGAATATGCAAAACTCATGCATGACCTTGCAACAGCTAATATTATTGCTAGGGCTGGTATCAGAAGACGTATGAAGAAGATTGACAAAGAAGTTCGAGATTTAACAGGAAGATTAAAAGAACTTAAAGAAGCATATGAAACTTAAAGAAGAATTAAATATTTTTTTCAATTATAATCTATATCTTTTCTTAATACCGAAGAAAAGTAAAATTCCACCGATTATTAAAAAAACTATTGCTTTAACAGTTATCCCTCCAACACTAGTGCCTCCTGACTCTAAATTATTAATTCCCCAAAGAAATGAAATTAATCCCAAAGGTAATAATAGACCAATGTCAAGAATCATCAATAGAAATCCAAGTCCAATTAGAACTCCACCTATACCCCAACCAAGAGCTACACCAGCTATAGTAACTGTACCTAGAATACCTACAATAAATCCTAAAATTATAAATATAAAACCTAATGTTCCCTTAAATCCCATAAATATCCTAAATAATTATTGACTTGTGTATATATTAATTTTTCTTATTTTTTATTACATAAAATCCTGAGAATAGTAGAATGACGAGAAATATTAGTAAGAATGGTAAAGATGTTGAAGTGACTGAGCCTACTTTTCCTGTATTCTCTGTCCCTAAACGAAGAGAAAATCCTAGACCTAAAATTGATACACCTATTATTGATGCTAATGCCGTGGCTGTGGTTGGTCCTTCAGATGTGGTTTGTTTGTCATCTTTCTTTCCTTCTTGTGTTGCCTTTAAATACTGTTTTAAATATTTCATTGCATCTCCTACTTCACCTGCAGTTTGTCTCATTTCGCCTTCACCATATCCAGTCTTGATAAATGTGTATATTTGTTGAATTAGAGGATCTATAATAGGTCCAAGTTCTGGATGACCAACAAGAAGCGGGATTAAATATCCTGAAATACTAAGAACACCTTTTTCTATACCTTCTCTTTCTCTAGGAGGTAATTCTTTATATCTTTGAGTTAATTTTCCTGCACCTTCATATATACCACCAGCATAACTCTCTATTCGGTTTAGGATATCCATTGGAATTTTTGAACCTAAATATGGTTTAATAGAACCCAAATCCATAAAATCATCTAAAATTATTTGTTTTTATGTAATATTAAACATTTTAGGACTCTTTTAATCAATTTTAATGTTACCACTACACAATAGAAATCCTTATATATGAGTTATTTACCATATAGTAGTAAAGGTGAAAATATGAGTGAATATGGATGTATAGGTCTTGCTGCATTAGCCGCTGGTTTATTTTTAGCCGGAAAATATGGATATACAGCATCACGTAGATTTGTTAGAGGAACACCACGACCAATGAAACAAGCTTTAAGAAATCAAAGTCCATCTTGGTATGAAACTGCTGGACTAGCATTTTTAGGAATATTATCTGCATTAGGCGGAGCATATGTAGCGGGTGGAGATAAAGTAGTATCTTGTATATAAGAAGAAGTGTCTGATATGGAAATATATGAAATTCAGAATATACTAGAAAATATTGATCCTTTGGTAGTGTTAGGTGGATTGTCGTTATTAGGAGGAATGTTAGCAGGATATTTGAATGCAAGGACATTTGATAGGAAAAAAGGTAATATAAGAGTAGATGTATATAATCCAGATGGAACCCACGTTTTAACACCAACAGGAAGAAATAAAAAAAGAAATGATTATGATCCTATTTTAGCTTTGAGAAAACAAAAACCTGGATTTTATCTTGGTGTATTGTCCGCAATTATTGTAACTATGTTTGGTACTGCTGCTCTATATGAGGGAATCACAGAAAATTATTTATGATTTAACAAAGTAGGTAATGAATATGGGAGTAATAAGAGATTGTTTAGAAAAATACACTGGAGTTAGTTGGGACAGTTTAGGGGAAATGAGAGATGAAGTTGTGGATATTGGTAGAGATCTTTATGAACGTTATTCTGGTCCTGCGAAGGAATTTGCTGTTAAGAGAGTTGTTGGTAGGTTAGTAGAGAGATATCAACAAGAACCATTTATGATAGAAGAATATGGTCTAGCAGACCCAGATGGGATTGAATTTCTAAGAGAAGAGTTAACAGATTATTGTCTTGAAGGTAAAGGAAGAAAGTCAGTTAATCGTGCTTTAGGAGTAGATACCGGAATTGCTCTTTCAAGTCTAGCTCAAATTTTATTAGGAATATCAAATGGAAAAAATCCAAAACCTTACAAAATTGGTTTAATAAACTTAATAGAAGCTGGAGAAAATTTACTTTCTAATTATTTAATTGGAGTTCCATTAGGTCGAAATATAATCGAAAGATATAAAGATGATATAGGAAGTGCGATATCTTCAGTAATTGGTGATCGAGAAGAGGGTTTAGGGTTTAGAGATTATATTGGTATTTTTGGACAAATCTTATCACAATCACCTGATATTTTTGGTTTTAATGGATTGAATACTGTTGC
>JAFCCM010000018.1 GCA_017610225.1 Candidatus Aenigmatarchaeota archaeon
TCCAGTTTCTTTACCAACTTTATAATCCTCTTCACCATGTCCTGGGGCACAGTGAACCAAACCAGTTCCATCTTCTAAAGTAACAAATTGATCTGATAAAACGACTCTCCATGCGTTCTTGATATCTTTATGGAATGGAAATATTTCAGATAATGGATGAGTATATTCCATATCTTCAAGATCTTCTCCTAAGACTATTTTTTCTGTTTCATAATCTTTTATTCCACCCTTTTCCATCACTCTATCAACTAGAGCCTCGCCAAAAATTAGTGTCTCATCTCCTACTTTGACATAAGCATATCTTGCTCCAGGTTTAGCCATTATCCCTGTGTTTGATGGTAAAGTCCAAGGTGTAGTGGTCCAAATCAACAAGTAAGTCTTATCCATTCCTTTAACAGGGAACTTGATGTAAACAGAATTATCACTAACATTTTGGTATTCTATCTCATTATAAGCAACAACTGTCTCACAGTGTGGGCATACAGTAACAGCATATTTGTCTTTGTACAAAAGACCTTTATCAAAACCAACTTTGAACGTATACCATGCCCCTTCAATATACTCATCGCTTAATGTCAAGTAAGGATTATTCCATTTCATCCATACCCCAAGATCATTGAACTGATTATTCATTATATCCAAGAACTTGGTTGCATATTCTCTACATTCTTTGTTGAATTTCTCAACTCCTAACTTTTCAATATCTTGTTTGAATTTTAAGCCTAATTTTTTTTCAACTTTATTCTCAATAGGTAGGCCATGAGTATCATAACCTGGCTGAGACCAGACATCAAACCCTTTCATTCTTTTGTATCTTAAGTAAGAATCCTTCAAAATCTTGTTCCATGCAGTTCCTAAGTGAATATAACCTGTAGCATAAGGTGGACCATCTAGAAAATAAAATTTCTTTTTATCTTTGTTTGAATTTAATACCTTATTAGGAATATCATTATCATCCCAGAATTTCTGTGTTTGTTCTTCTTGTTCTTTGATATCACTCATAATTATCTCCCTTAATCACAAGATTAGAATTTAGAGTAAATAAACCTAAAAAGTTAACTGAGAATCCGGTAGACACCCACTCATATCACTGGAATAATTAGGATGGGAAGATACTTAAAGGTTGGTGGTAGAGAGATAAATTTTTGTAAAGGTAAAGATTGTAATTGTTGGTGAATTAATGGGTTGTGGAGTCTTTGTTGCTAATTCTCTTGTGGATGTTTATAGGGGTATCAAAGCATTAAACCATCGTGGTAAGGATGCAGCAGGTGTTGCAAGACTTTACAAAAGGAATGATGGATTAACCATTGATGGTATTAGATGGTTGGGGGATGTTGAGGCTTTTGCGTTAAGTGATTTAAGAAGTATTTTATTTTCAGAAAGAAATATAAATGGAGGAATTTTTGTAGGACATGTGAGATATAAAACACATGGATCTTCCGATCCTGAAAGTATCTTGATAGATTCTCATCCCCAGTTAATAGGAGGGAAAATGGTAAAACGTCGTCGTCATCTTATAACAAGAGATGCCCAAACAGCTATAGTACATAATGGTCAAGTGGATTTAAAGGGAAAAATAGAAATTCCAAAAGATTTTGAAACTGAGATTGACAGTCTTGCATTGTTATTATATTATTTGAAAAATGGATCAGAGAATGTTCTAAGAGATATTCCTGGAGCTTATGTAGCAGCAATTCTGGATACTAGTAAATCTTTTGTAACTATCATTAGAGATAGATTTGGAATAAGACCTTGTTGGATTGGACGAGATATAGATAATAAATATGTAGTATCATCTGAGGATCAAGCTATTACAGCAATAGGTGGGTTCCCAATAAGAGAATTGAATCCAGGGGAGGAAATTCATATTGGAGATAGATTTGAATCAATACAAGTTGTAAGTCCAAACCTTCATTATTGTTTTTTTGAGGATCATTATCTTTCTAGTGAAAGAGCCAAAGGTGTATGGAATATACGTTACAATCTAGGTGTAGAATTGGCAAGAGAATATACAAGACAACTAGTTGCTGATAGACTTAGAAGAGATGATCTGAATCTCAATCCAAAACTCTTGTCAGAAGTGATAAGTTCTGAAAGACTGGGACCAGATGTTATACATAGAGTACTTGAAGAAATTTTTTCAGGAAAAAAAGTTATAGTAACTTATGTTCCTCATTGTCCAGAACCTATGGTCGAAGGATTTAGTCAATTGACTGAATTACCACAGAGACAAATATTATACAAAAAGAGATATATTAGATCTTTCATGGAACCTACTCAAGAAGGAAGGTATGAATCAATATCAACTAATTTATTTTTATCAGATAATCTTGGTGATTTAAGAGGTACGATAGTCATAGTTATTGATGATAGTATTGTTAGAGGAACTGTATCCAAATATGCAATTGAATTAATTCGAAGTAAAAACCCGGAAGAAGTACATTTTCTCTCAGCAACTCCTCAGATAGGTGGAAGAAGAAGAGATGGAAGTTTGATAGGTTGTGAATATGGAGTTGATATGCCACCAGAAGACAACTTTGCGACTGTTAAATATGGTAAGATACCTCAAATACAACAAGGTATAGGTGCTGATATATTAGTTTATTTATCTCCAGAAAGAATGTTAAGAGCTTCTGATAAACAACTTAGTGAATTATGTACCTATTGTATTGGTGGACCTCATCCATTTGGATTATATTGAATGATGAATTAACTTTTCTATCTAATATCAAAACAAACATTTGAAAACTAAATCCTAAAAATTAACCAATGAAAGTACTAGTTGTAGGTAGTGGTGGAAGAGAACATGCATTTGTATGGAAAATAATGCAAAGCGGTCTTGTTGAAGAACTCTATGCTGCTCCTGGTAATGCTGGAACTGGAATGTTAGGAACGAATATTCCTTTGAAAGTAGATGATATTAGAGGATTAAGAGATTTTGCAGAAGATAGGAAAATAGATTTAACGGTTGTTGGACCAGAGAATCCATTGGCAGATGGGATCGTAGATGAATTTAAAAGAAGAGGTTTAAGAATATTTGGTCCTAATAGTCAAGCCGCAAGAATAGAATCAAGTAAATCTTATGCAAAAGATATGATGAGATATAATGGTATTCCAACTGGTGAATATAATGTATTTCATGATTATGGCGAAGCATTAAGTTTTTTAAGAGGTAATTGGAGAGATGATTGTAAATGGGTTCCTAAAGGAAATGGTCTAGCTGGGGGTAAAGCTGTTTTTGTTTGTAATAGATTAGAAGAAGCTGAACATGTTCTTCGAAGACTTATGATAGATAGAGAATTTGGTCCTGCTGGAGATTTGGTTGTAGTTGAGAGAAGATTATATGGTAAAGAGGTATCTCACATAGGTTTTGCAAGCGGTACTACTTTTTTTCCATTTCCTCCAACTCAAGATTATAAACCCGTCGGTGATGGTAACATTGGACCAAATACAGGCGGAATGGGTAGTTTTTCACCAAGACATGTAAATTCTTCTTTACTCAAAGAATTTGATGAACGGATAATGATTCCAATGTTGAATGGAATACAGTCAGAAGGTATTCATTATAGTGGTGTTTTGTATGGAGGATTGATGGTAACAGATGATGGACCTGACGTTTTAGAATTCAATTGTAGAGCAGGAGATCCGGAAACTCAACCAACACTAGCAAGAATGAAATCTGATATTATTCCTTATCTAGAAGCGTGTATTGATGGCACATTAGATAGAATGTCACCTATAGAATGGGATCCTCGTTATTCAGTCTGTCTTGTTTTAGCTTCCGGTGGTTATCCTATCGAATATGAAAGAGGTAAATTGATTACCGGTCTTAGGGATGTAGAAAGAATGAATGATGTGATAGTTTTTCATGCAGGAACTTCACTAGAGGAGGGAAAGGTATACACAAATGGTGGTAGGGTTCTTGGGGTTACTGCTTTAGGTGATACTCTAGACCAGGCTAGAGAACGAGCATATGAAGCAGCTGAACGAATACGTTTTGAAAATAAGTATAATAGAAGTGATATTGCAATTGTTTAAGGAGATTAAATGGATTATAAACAAATCTACACACCAAGACCAAGAGAATTAATGAGAGTTTTTGGTATGTTTTCTGGTGGTGCAAGTAGTTTAAAAGCTATGGTCAATGATACAAATAGAGATATTCTATACAGTCTCGTTGGATCTTTTACAAATAACCCTGAAGCAAGTGGAATAGAACATATGGGAACTGCTGATGTGCCTGTTGAGGTATCTGATTATAGTGATTTCCACAGAAACGGTGGTTCTAGAAAACAATATTTTGATCAGGTGTCTGAAATAATAAAACCATATGGACCAGATATTATAGTTCTTTCTGGGTTTATGTTAATCATTCCAACTCAATTTTTACGAGAGTATTGGAACAGAATATTGAATGTTCACCCAGCAAGATTAGAATTATTAACAGGCCCTAGAGTTGATAGATTAAATGTTGGTAATTTATCCTCAAATGGAGTTACAGGATTAATGGAAGATAATCATTTAGAAAGAAAATTTGTAGGTAACAATCCAGTGTATGATGCTGTTATGGCAGGAGAAGAATACACAAAATCAACAATACATGCAGTAAGACCAGGTACAGATACAGGTCCTATTGTAGTTCAGTCAAGAGAATTTATGGTTGATATTCCACCTGATATGTCAGTTGAAGAGTATTCGAGCAGACTCCAAGATCAAATGAAATGGAATGGAGATGGTCCTGCTTATCTGAAGGCTTTAGAATTTTTGGCTTTAGGAAGATTAGGTATGGGTGAAGATGATATAACTGTTTTCTTGGATGGTAGACCTTTGCCTTATATGGGATATCAGTTAACAGAATAATCCTAATTACTATATCCTACAAAATTTAATACCCCACCCTCATAAGGTTTGTGAAGAGTTGTTCTTAATTCTCTTTCATCACTTCTTCTTACTTCACCGACAATTTGTGCCCTATTCTCTCCTCTTTCATTTATTAGTTCAACAACACCTTCAGCAGTTTCTAAATTCGGTACAACATATGCAAATCCCATTCCATTGTTTTGTTTTCTATAAGATGTCTCAGGATCCCAACCTGATTCTTGAATCAATAACAAATGAACTGGTAAAAGTGGCAGAGGATCTGTAATCTCGAATGAAACACCATGACCTGCTCTGTTAAAATTGAGAAGTCCATTTCCCGTAATATTCACACCATAAATATCTTTATCATCAAATCTTTGTCCTATTAATGCAGCCTCTGCTAAATAAAGTGCTGTTGGAACTTGAAGTGCTTCCAGAATTGTTTTTCCTCCTAATATTTCTGGTCTATCATCAAACCTAAATCTTCCTTTGTATTGAGGTTTCCATTCATCTCTATATTCAACATCTGGCGTAAATAAGACATGTCTTGCTCCTGTGTATCCATTACTGTGAAGCCCTGATGAGGAAACTCCAACAATCACGTGACCAGGTTGAGGATCTAAATTTGGAACTTTATTTTTAGCAATGAATCCAGTTAAAACAACACCATAATCTACTCCTTTATTTTGAACACCAAGTGATATCATCTCATCAAGTGATGCTGTTTCTAATTTCCCAATATTAACTTGCCATGGGGCATTTGGTATTCTAATTCTTTCAAGAGCATCAACAAACCCACCCACGATTTCTCCCATGTGTTGTTCTTCAACTTCGGTTTGACAAGCTAAATAGAGATTAAGTGAAGAAGGATATGCATATATTAATGGAGCCATATCGTTAGCATTCATCGCAACACCATCTACTGGTGCTAATCGATAGTTACCAGACCATGCGCTTAAAAAAAGTTTGGTTCCAACACCATCAACACAATGAACAGAATAATGATTTGGATGAACCACGTCATTTTCTCTTAATTCAGCAAAGAATCCTGCTGTTCTTTGAACTTTTCGATTAGACAACCATGGTGCTCTTGCTAATACATCTTTACCACTTGAAATTGCGATTGCTTCACTTTTTTCATAATCTGCTGTGTCTTTTGTCATGATTCATCTCTCCAATGAAAATGGTTCAAAATAACCTCTTTTCTGGACTTGTTCTCTTCCATATTCAGCTAATCTACTTCTTAAATCTGGATCATTTAATGCATACATTTGTACGACAAAAAGAGCTGCATTTTCTCCTCTATTAATTCCAACACTTACAACTGGTGATCCTGGTGGTCTTTGGACAATAGAATATAACGCATCCATTCCTGCAAGAGGTGCACCTTCTTTTGCAACAGGAACACCTATAACAGGTTTTGTTGTTCTTGCCGCTATAGCTGCTGGTAAAACTGCTGATAATCCTGCTATTGCAATGCAAACATCATATAAATCTGATTCTAGTGATTCTGCAAGTTGATCAACTTTATCTGGAGTTCTGTCCGCGGACGCAAGTTCTGTACCATAAGGAACACCAAAATAATCTAATATTCCGGTAGCTTTTATTCCTACATTCGAATCTGATTTTGATCCCAATACTAAAAGTACTTTATTCATTATCTCACCTCATTTTTTAACTCATTCAATAATCCCATAAACTGAAAGTGCATCAGTTATTTCCTCTCTTGGTCTTTCAGGGACTGTTAGTGAATGACCAATAATTTTCTCTACAATTCCTCTGTATGTTTCTGATACTCTTATAACTTGTTCTTCTGGAACATCATAACTTGCAGCTAATTCTCTCCTTTCACCCATTCTACCTCCATCTAGGAGAACATCTCGATTTAAAGTTTCTAATAGAAATTGTCTGAATCCTTCTTTGGAACCTTCAACAATTTTCCCCTGTCCATATGCACTGGCATTCCACATCCTTGAGGAGTCTGGTGTCCCAGACTCATCGATATATATAATTCTCCAAATCCCACCAGGACCTCTAACATAACCAAGTTCAAATTTAGTATCAACAAATAATTCTCCAACATCTTGAAGATGCCTATCTATTAAACCAAATCCTTCTCTTAACAATCTTTCATATAACCTAACATCTTCTTCTGATCTAAAACCAAGTTCTCTATAATTTCCAAGTATTAATTCCATCGAAAGTTTTGCATCTTCCTCCTCTTTGATACCAGGTATACCTCTTATTGTACCTTTTGTTGTAGGAGTGAATAGTAATTCATCTAGTCTTTGATGTTGTTGTAAATCATCAGGTAAACGTATACCACAAAATTCTCTTTCACCTTTTGAGTAAGATCTCCACATACTTCCAGTAATATATTGCCTTACTACACCTTCAACCATAATGGGATCTGCTCTTTGAACTATCCAAACCAAAGGATGAGGAACATCTAGTACATGGTTGCCTGCAAGACCTTCTTCATCAAATCTATCAAACCAATGGTTGGATACAGCGTTAAGAGATGTACCTTTACCAGGAATTCCTCCCCAATTAACATCAAATGCTGATATTCTATCACTTATAACCATAGCACCTAACTGAGAATTTGGATCAATATCATAGCCTCTTTTTTCAATTAATCTTCTACTATCAGTCATTGGTAACCAATAGACTGATCTGACTTTACCATCATGAACATTTCCTTCATGTCTAATTGGAAAATCATTTGTTCTTAAAAGTACTCTTTGTTTATTCATATTTTATCAACCTCCATTTTTTTACAATATTTGACCTGGTTCATATGATGCTTCTTCTGGATATCTTTGAATCAATTTTTGAACATCTCCAACAAAATCATATATTTGTTTTCTAGCATTTCCAACAAAATGATCTCTATCTTGAAGCATTTGAGTAATTTCCTCTCTAGTCAATGGAAAATTTGGATTATCCCCTAAAAGAAATGGTAAATTATTCTCATAATTCCCTTGTTCTCTCATTCTAAGGGCTTCTACAACTGCATATTTCCTTATTAACTCATGTGCTTCTTCTCTACCCATGCCTTTTCGAATGGCTTCAGATAATAATTCTGTTGTAGCTAAGAAAGGTAAATATCTATCAACTTCTGTTCCTATAACTGCAGGATACGCCCCCATTTCATTTAAAATAGTTAGAGTACTTTCACATAAACCATCTGCTGCATAAAATAGATTAGGAATAATAACTCTTCTTGGAACAGAACATGAAACATCACCCTCTTCCCATTGGTCTCCGGATATTCTTGATGCTCCATCTACAAACATCTTTAAGATTTCTGATAATCCACAAACTCTTTCCGAAGTTCTTGTATTCATTTTATGTGGCATAGCACTAGAACCAACTTGACCTGGTTTGAAGCCTTCAGTAGTTAAATCATAACCACTCATTAAACGCATACCTTTAGCAAAATTTTCACACCCTGCACTTAATAGAGCTAAATGAGATGCTAAACTAAAATCAAGTGATCTTGGATAAACCTGCCCTGTTGCATTCAAAGTCCTTTCAAAACCCAGATATCCTGCAATTTTATTTTCCAATTCTATAACTTTTGCTGGGCTTCCCAGTAAGGTAAGCATATCAAATTGTGTTCCAACAGGACCCTTGATACCTCTTAAAGGATAATCTTCAATAAATCTTTCAAAATATAGTAGATGTTCATATAATTCTTCTCCCCACATAGCGAACCTTCTTCCTAAAAGAGTAGGTTGTGCTGCTTGATGATGAGTTCTTGCAGTTAATACAATAGAATCATATTCTTTAGATTTTTCAGCAAAATGTTTTAGGACGGATATAAATTTCCCAAAAATGATTTCAGATGCTCTTCTAACTTGCATTTGTTCAACATTATCTGTCAGGTCTCTGCTTGTCATACCCCTATGGATATATTGATATCCTCCCGCTGCTTCATTAAAAGATTGTATCTTTGCTTTTACATCATGCCTGGTTTCTCTTTCTATTTCTTTAATTCTACCCAAATCTATATCTGTTCTCGCTCTTTCATACGCTTCTATAACTTCTGATGGAATATCCATTCCCAATTCTTTTTGTGCTTTCAGAACAGCAATCCACAATTCCCTTTCAGAAATAATTTTTCCTTCTTCAGAAAAAATTTCATTAATTCCTGGAGTAGCATATCTTTGTGATAAAACATTTAGATTTGGCATCTACCTAATAATTTACAAAACCTACAATTTATTCCTTGCTTAATATCATATAGGTAATAATTTTATCTGAAATAGTCAACAGCATTTCTGAAGATTTTGAGACCTTGACCTTCTTCTGGTAGAACACCTTCTATTTTTTGCCTAGTCCATCTAGGATGTTGATATGGATTTGTATAAGCCTCAGGATGTGGCATTAAACCAAACACTCTCCCAGTAGGGTCACATATCCCAGCTATAGCATCAACCGATCCATTAGGATTATATGGAAATTCTTGGGTAGGTTGACCATCCTCATAAGTATATCTAAGAACAACTTTATTACCTTCATACAACTTTCTAAGTACATTATTATTCATCGGAACAAACTTACCTTCTCCATGTCTCACTGGTAAATATAATCCATTTATTCCACGAGTAAAAACACAAGGTGATTGTTCGATTCCAAGATAAACCCATCTATCCTCAAATCTTCCTGAATCGTTTCTGAATAATGTTACTGATTGTCTTTCACTATCAAATCCAGGTAATATTCCCATCTTAACTAATGCCTGAAATCCATTACAAATTCCGATTATTAATCCATCTCTTTCCAAAAATTCTCGAAGAGCATCACTCAAATATCTTTGAGTTTTTACGGCAAGAATTTTCCCTGCTGATATATCATCCCCAAAAGAAAAACCTCCAGGAAGTGCAACTATCTGATAATCTCCCAATTTATCTGGTTGATTTCTCAATTCATTAAAATGAACTCTCTCAGCGTTTGCACCAGCTAATTCAAATGCTAGTTCTGTTTCATAATCACAATTAATTCCATATCCATATATTACTGCTGTATTTATTTCAACCATATTCATCTACCAAATGTACTTTGCCAAGATCTTTTTAGATCATTAATATCTTCTTCAATTATAGGTTTTCCATCTAACCCTCTTACTCTTAGATATGGTCCATCATTAACATAACCAACATGAGCATAAGGTAATCCTTGCATGATACCTTCAAATACTTCTCTAGATTTTTGCGGGATTGTTACTATAAGTCTCGCAGGAGATTCAGAATATAATACTTGATGATTCCTTTCTACTCCATCTAGAGGAAATTCACCAAGATCAATATCCATTCCATAACCACCAGCAAAAGATGTTTTCGCTAATGCTACCCCTAATCCACCTTTATACAATCCGTGAGCAGAATGAACTAATTCCAAATCAGTTGAACGAGACGTTGAATCAAGAATTCTTTTAGTTCTATCTATATCGACCCTTGGTACATTCAATCCAACCTCTTTATTCATTCTATAAAATTCAGAACCACCTAATTCATTCCCTGTCAAACCAATAACATAAACCAAATCTCCAGGTCTTTTAACATCCATGGTAACACACTTTCTAATATCATGTATTTTACCAACTGCTGAGAATTGAATAGTTGGTGGTGCAGAAATTCTATGTTCTCTTCCATTAATATCAGGTATCATTCCATCCATTGACATACTATCTTTACCAGAAATACATGGTGTTTTAAAACCAAGTGTATAATCATACAATGCTTGATTAGCTCTAACTAATTGTGCCATTCTATATTCAGCATCAGGATTATTTTCTGAGGATAATGGACTTGGCCAACAAAAATTATCATTCAAAGCAATTTGTTCAAGACTACCACCTACAGCAATAACTCTTCTTATAGATTCTTCTAATGCTAAAGCAGTCATGTGATATGTGTCTATCTCACTGTAATCAGGATTCAAACCAGCTGATATTGCTATACCTTCCATTGTTCTTGGATCTGGTCTTAAAACAACTGCATCACTATTTACATCATCTTTTTTTCCAACCATAGGTTTTATTACACTTGTTCCTTGAACTTCATGATCAAATTGTCGTGTGATATATTCTGTACTTGCAACATTAGGACATGCTAACATTTGTCTTAAGAGTTCTCCATGGTCTTTCACATGTCTTATGTCAGGTTCTCTAAGACCTCTATCTTCTGGCGGTATCCATGTTGCATTTAATGACATTTTAGGAACTCCTTTAGACATAAATTCTATATCCATATCTGTAGCAGTTTCACCTCTATGAAGGGAATTAAATCTACCAGAATCTGTATATCTACCTATAACAGTAGCTTCAACATTATGTTTCCTTGCGAGTTTCAAAAGTTTCTCAACACTGTCATTAGGAACTGCAAATGTCATTCTTTGCTGTGATTCTGAAACTAGAATCTGCCAAGGATCTAGTCCTGCGTATTTTAATGGAACTCTATCAAGATGTAATTCTGAACCATTTGCCCCACCTTCGTCTGCAAACATATAAGCAGTTTCACCAACAGAAGAAGATAAACCACCAGCTCCATTATCAGTTATACCTCTATAAAGACCCTTATCTCTTGCTTCAACCATGAAATCTAAAAGATTTTTTTGAGTATAAGGATCTCCTATTTGAACATGTCCTCTAGTTATCCATTTACCAGACTCCATAGAAGATTGAGTTGCACCATGAATTCCATCAATTCCAACTTTCCCACCAGCCATAACAATTTTATCCCCAGAATTAACTCTCTTTTCGTATCCAGGTTTACCATTTATTCTAGAAGGTATAATACCAGTTGCCAAAACAAAAATTGCAGGTTTTCCCATGTTTCCATCATTGAAAAATACTCTTCCATATGGAGTTGGTATACCACTTTTATTACCACCATCCTCAACTCCTTTCCGTACACCTTCCAAAAGACGTGCAGGATGAATTCTTGGTCTTAAAGGTCCATCATAAAATGGATTTCCAGGACAAAATCCATATGTTCCATAAATTAATCTAGCACCCTTACCAGTTCCCATCGGATCTCTATAAACTCCAACTATTCCAGTGATTGATCCACCATATGGATCTTCCTTAGAGGGACTATTATGTGTTTCACATTTTACAGAAAGAAGCCAATCATCATTAAATCTTATCACCCCTGAATTATCCCAAAGTACTGATAAAATCCAAGGAAGTTGTTGTTGAAGTTGAAAAGTAGATGCCTTGATAAATGTTGGGAATAATCCATCGATCTCTCTTACATTTCCAGCACCATCATCATATGACACTCTTGCATTGAATATTTTATGTATACAATGTTCTGACCATGTTTGTGCAAGCACTTCAAGCTCTGCATCAGTCGGTGATCTTCCCTGCCCAGAGAAGTGATCTTTTATTATTTGCATCTCTGGAAGATTCAAAGCTAATAATCTATCTGAACTTATTCTTAGTAATTCACCATCAGAAACATCCAAGTCTATTGATGCTACTGTAGGTTCATGTGCTAATTGAATTCTAGGGGCTGGTAGATAAGGGTGCTCTCTCTGGAATGTTGGTTTATCATTAATATTCCATCCTTGAATTATCCTATTTGCTAAAACATCTCCTGCAACTTCTTCCAATTGTTTTTGTGTAAAATCACCGCTGACAAGATATCTTCTAGAAGTGTAAACTCTTTCATCTTCACCAAGTCTTACACCTAAATCTTTCATTGCTTCTCTAGCACTTCTACCAACATTGTCAGTAACACCAGGTAAATATCCTACTTCTATTGACCAATCATAATCAACACCTACTGGTGGTCTATCAACACTAGAAAATTGTGTGACAGGATCTGCAAAAAGTTCTTGACCCAAACGTTCTAGTTCTCCATGAGATAAATCTCCTTCAA
The DNA here is from genome assembly GCA_017610225.1 of Candidatus Aenigmatarchaeota archaeon. Next base: position 12,753 of record JAFCCM010000018.1, read on the forward strand.
TAGTATAAACATCAGTTACTCTAACATCTTCAACAGGTAAACCCAAAGCTTGAATCTGACTTTTAACTGAATTACCTATAGGGTCGGAAAATTTTGGTTTAGTTATAACTTCAATTCTATGAGTCATTTACTTTGGTATTTGAATTTTTAATTTAATATCTGTTATTTAATACCAAATAGAAAAGGATGTTTAAATTTCTTGAAGTTTATAATTGTTTACAATGTCCTAATTAATAGGAAAAATAAGGTGAATGAATGTCAATAAGAAGAGTTGAAAAAATTGATGATTTAGTTCCAGTAAGAAATGCTTTTATGAGTGTATCTGATAAAATAGGACTTGAGGTACTAGTTCCAGGACTTATTGAAGTATGCCCTGAATTGATGATTTATTCAACAGGTGGAACATATAGAAGAATTTCTGAAATTATTGGAAGTAATGCAGAACAACATGTTCATGGAGTATCAAAATATACAGGAATGCCTGAAACAGAAGGTGGACTTGTAAAAAGTCTTCATCATAAATTATTCTTGGGTTATCTAACAGAAACATATTGTGAAGCACATCAGAGAGACCTAGAAAGAGAGGGTGCTGTTGCTATTGACCTTCTTGTTGGAAATATGTATCCGTTTGAGCAAGTGGTAGCAAGTGGTAATGTTGATATTGAAGATGCAAGAGGTAACATAGATGTTGGAGGACCTTCTGCACTAAGAGCTGCAGCAAAAAACTGGCATAGAGTCGCAGTAGTCATTGATCCTGATGATTATGATATGCTACTTACAGAATTAGGAACAAACAACGGTAATACAATACTAAGAACAAGATTTGGTCTACATAGAAAAGCATTCAGATTTCTCGCTGAATATAATGCTGCAATTGCAGACTATATTGAAGGAGTTCCTTTTGAAGAAGCTGTAAAATTATATAAAATTTTTAACGTTAGTGGGGGTAGTTAAATGTCCAGAGGTACTGATGTTAATAATATGAAAAGGGCTTATAGAACTGCAGTAGCAGGAGAGTTTCCTGATAGGTTAACAGTTGAATTAGAAAAAGAAGGTGATTTAAGATATGGTGAAAATCCTAATCAACCTGCTGCAACTTATAGATTAAGAGGTACCAGTTTACCTGAACTGACAGATATAAGAGTAGTAAAATCTGGTAAAGGTGGATTATCAGCAACTAACCTTATGGATGTCACAAGAGCACTTGAAACTTTAAAATTCTTTCCAAATCCTTCTGTATCTGTAATGAAACATGTTGTTCCATCAGGGTTTGCAACAAAATTCCAAGGTAATAGTTTAGATGATATTTACACAAAAGCAAGAGATGCTGATGCTAGAAGTGCATTTGGATCTGTTGTTGTCCTTAATAGACCTTTAGACAAGGCAACTGCTGAAGCAATAATGTCAACTTATGTTGAGGTCGTTGCTGCCCCAGAATATGAAGAAAGAACAATGGATATTTTAGGAAGAAGAAAGGATATAAGAGTTGCTACTTTTTCAAATCTGGATAGATTGCCTAAATTTACAGGAGATGATACTGAAGGATTGTATGATCTCAAAGTTTTACCAACAGGGAGAGTTATTGTTCAAAAACCTTATTTAAGTAGTATTAGAGGACCAGACGATTTAATCACAGATTCCTTAGTAAGAAAAGATGGCTCTGAATATGTTGTTAAAAGAGATCCAACTCTAGAAGAATTAGAAGATTTATTAACCGCATGGTATGTTAATGTAGGTGGTGTTAGAAGTAATGGAATTGTTTTTGTGAAAGATGGTGTTACTGTTGCGGTTGGTTCTGGTCAACAAGAAAGGGTTGGTGCAATTGAACAAGCAATAATAAAAGCTTATCAAAAAGCAATGGATAGAGAAGGAGTTGAATATGATCCATTAGAAGGGACTTTATTAAGAAATCGATTATCATTAAATCCTTTATACGGAGCAGTTATGTCTTCAGATGCATTCTTTCCATTCAGAGATTCAATAGATAGAATCGCAAGAGTAGGAGTTACAGGAGTTATTCAACCAGGTGGTTCTATAAGGGATTATGAAGTTATTCAGGCAGTAAATGAGCATGGAATGACAATGGCATATACTTTAGAAAGATGTTTTTCACATCATTAGAAATTAAAATCTAGTTCTACCAGAATAACGTGTTCTACTTTTTTTGATAGATAATGATGACAACAATTCTAACCTTACTTTCTCATGTAATTCTTCTATATTTCTACAACCTGCTTTTCTCATACCATCTCTGATTTTACTTAAAGCGTCCCCCAAATGTGAATCAAGAGGACCATAATATGGTACCCATGTTTCAACCCCTTCTTTAAATGATGAGTGACCATATCTTCCTTGCATCCATTCCATTCCTCTTCTTGAAGCCTCACCCCAATAAGGTTTTACTCTAATCATAAGTGGTCCTATTCCTTCTACCTCTACTTCGATTTCTTGAACTGGAGGAGGAGATTCGTCACAACCACTAACATAACTTCCTACCATAACACTATCAGCACCTAGAGCTAATGCAATAGGTACATCTTTTGCTACAATTACCCCACCATCAGAGATTATTGGAACATACATATCGGTTTCATTGAAGTATGAACTTCTCGCATTGGCGACTTCTTTCACAGCAGTTGCTTGCCCCCTACCAACACCTATTTGTTCTTTTGTTATACATCCATATCCAGAACTCATACCAACTTTAACAGCATCTGCCCCTGCTTTTGCTAAAAATTCAAAACCATCTCCAGTCACCACATTACCACAAACAACATAAATATCTGGATATATCCCTTTAACATAATTTAATGCTTTTATTTGATAATCAGTGTATCCTTGAGAACTATCTATGAATAGTACATCTACTCCTGCTTCAACTAGTGCTGGAGCTCTCTCTTCGTAATCATGCGTGTCAATTGCTGCACCAACTTTATATCTTTTCTCATCATCAAGTAACTCGTTAGGATGCCTTTCATGCATTTTCCAATCTTTCTTAAAAACCAAGGATAATAATTTACCATGTCTATCAATTATTGGAAGAACACTATGATGACCATCTCTTAATCTTCGATTGGCCTCTTTTATATCACCCCCTATCTCATCATCATATGCAACTCCTAATCTTTCAACAGATATCATACGATCTCTAGTGGTCAAACTTTTATTCAGATGTAATTCTGGATCAAAATCATTATCAGTAATAACACCAAGTAATTTGCCTTGAGGATTAACCACAGGGAATTTAGAATAACCCGTTGTTTCCATCCTTCTTTGTACATCTTCTAGTGGAACTTCAGGTAATACTGTCTCTGGAGTAACAAAACCCGCCTTGTATCCTTTTACGTCACTTATCATCTGGGCTTGATTTTCTATTGTTTGACTCCGAGGGACTACTCCTAAACCACCCAGTCTTGCTAAAGATATTGCCATTTCAGGTCCTGTTACACATTGCATAGCTGCGCTTAAAATAGGAATATTCATAACCATTGAAGATTTTTCTTCTCCCCTCTTATAACGTGTAAGATAAGTTGAAAGGTCTACCTCATCTGGACCAAGTCCTTCAGAAATATAACCAGAAAGTATAAGATATTCTTGAAGTGTTCTAGAAACTTCTTCCAACATATACTATTATTAAGATTCAAATATTTATAGTTTTTTTCGTTATCTAAAAATAGTTTCTCTCCTATTAGGTCCATATGATACAATTGTTACTGGAACTCCTGTTAATTCTTCTATTCTCTTTATGTATACTTCAAAAGTACCTACTATTCTTGATGCATCATCCCATCCTTGCATTTGTTCATAAATAGGCGTTGCTCTTCCCAAATCATCAATTGGAAATACATTTGTTCTTTCACTATCAACCCAATATCCAACACAAACATCAAGAGGATCAATTCCGTTCAGCACATCCCCTTTTGTCAATGCAATTTCTGTTAAACCATTTATCATTGCAGCATATACGATAATCGGTATATCCAACCATCCCACTCTTCGTGGTCTTCCTGTAGTTGTTCCATATTCTTTCCCAACACTTCTTATATGGTCTTCCATTCTACCAGTTAATTCAGTTGGAAATGGGCCATTTCCTACTCTAGTAGTGTAGGCTTTAACAACTCCTAGAACTTTATCAATTTTAGTTGGGCCTATTCCTAATCCAGTGCACGCTCCACCAGCTGTTGAATTGGATGAAGTAACATATGGATAAGTTCCATGATCTATATCTATTAGAGTTCCTTGAGCACCTTCGGCAAGAATATTTCTATTCTCATCTATTGTTCTATTAAGTAGTTCTGGTATATGAGAGTCAATATAAGGTGTTAAAAATTCAGCGTGAGGTGCGAGTTGTTCATATAATTCCCTTACATATTCTATTTCTGATAGATCAGTTACGCCAATAGATTTTAACCAAGAAAACTTAGTTTCAACAACTTCTCTTAATCTATTCCTGAAATCTAGTCCTACAAGGTCTATCATTCTAATAGATTCTGTTCTATTTGCTTTTTCCGCATAAGTTGGACCTATACCACGACCAGTAGTTCCTACTTTACCACCTCTCATTCCATCAATAACTTTATGATAAGGCATAATTACATGAGCATGATCACTGATTCTTAACTTATCAGGGCCTATTTCAACACCTCTTTCCTTAAGACCTTTTATTTCCTCTACTTCCACTTCAGGATTAATAACCATTCCATTCCCTTGAATTAAAGTTACTTCAGGATACAGGACACCAGAAGGTATCTGGTGGAGTTTAAAGGTATCATCATCAACAACAACCGTATGACCAGCATTATTTCCACCACCATATCTAGCCACAACATCAGCTTTTTCTGCTAATTTATCTACAATCTTTCCTTTACCTTCATCTCCCCATTGAGAACCTACAACAACAGTTACAGTCAATTAAACACCTCGAATTCTAAATCAAAACTATTCTTATTAATTTTTGATTAAAAAAGATAAATAGACAAATTCATTCAACTTATAAAAGTAATGGTTTCGAGTAAGAATTAATCTTCTTTTGCCTAATATTTTTATAGGTGATATCTATCCCTGAATGCACATTATGTGGAAAAAATGTGGGTAAATTATTTCTTACAGAGATTGAAGGTTCAAAAATAGAAGTATGTGAATCTTGTGGAAAGTATGGAAATTTAATAGAAGAGGTTAAACCCAAGCAAAGAGCAGAAAGTGTATTTGTTAAAAGAGAAATGTCAAAACTAGAAGAACCTGAAGATATTCTCAAACAAAACTATGGAAAATTAATTATGCAAGCTAGACAGAAGATGGGATTAGAAAGAAAAAAATTTTCAATGAAAATAAATGAAAAAGAATCAATTATCAAAAGAGTAGAATCACAACAAATGACACCAGATGAAAAATTGCAAAAAAAGATCGAGAATTTTCTTGAGATAAAGTTAACAGAGGTTTATGAGAAAAAAAAGTTGAATAAAGGACCAACAAAATCTTCTTTAACTCTCGGCGATATAGTTAAAATAGAATAATATGAACCTCAAAGGAAGAGATGTACTAACACTAAAAGATTTCTCGAAAAAAGAATTAGAATATTTAATTGACTTAGGAATCAAAATAAAAAGAAAACCTAAAAGATATCAAAATAAACTAAAGAGAAAAACATTAGTAATGCTTTTCGAAAAATCATCAACAAGAACAAGAACTTCATTCGAATCTGGAATGACACAACTAGGAGGACATGCTATATTTTTAGATTGGAAATCTTCACAACTGAGTATTGGAGCAGAATTGAAAGATGAAGTCAGATCGATTGAGAGATATTGTGATGTTATTGCAGCCAGAGTAAGAAAACACAAAATACTACAAGAAATAGCAAAAGCCGTAAAAAAACCAGTTATTAATATGCTTTCAGAAAAATATCATCCTTGCCAAGGCTTAGGAGATATGATGACAATTAAAGAACATTTAGGAAGTTTAGAAGGTAAAAAATTGGTCTACACAGGAATTGCAAACAATGTCAGTAACTCACTTGTCGCTGCGGGGATAAAACTAGGAATGAAAGTCACTCTTGCAATTCCAGAAAAAGATTCTGATTCAATTGATAAAGAATTAGAATCGCAAGCGAGAGCAACTGGATTATATGAAGAGACAACCGATCTTAAATCTGCGATAAAAGATGCAGATATTGTTTACACTGATACTTGGGTTAACATGGAATTTATGAGTGATCTTAAGTTTGCTGAAGAAAAGGAAAGAAGATTAAAAACATTTATGCCTTATCAAGTCAATGCGAAATTACTGGAAGAATCAGGTAGTCATGCCAAGATTATGCATTGTCTTGCTGCGCATGTTGGTTATGAAATTACTCGAGATGCAATTGATCATTCTAATTCAATTATTTTTGATCAGGCCGAGAATAGGTTGCATATTCAGAAAGCGATTCTTGTTAGTTTAGTTAAATCGTAGAAAAATACAATTAATATTTAGGTTTTCTTGGTATTTATTGATTTATGAAGTCTTGTTGTATAAAAGGTTTTTAACTTACTTTACCAAGTTAATAGTGGGTTTTATTAGTAATACAATATTGACAACAAAAGATGAAAGTACATATTCTAAACAATCACAATCAACAAAAATAAATAATCACAAAGTTAAAAAAGTTTTAATCCTAGGATCGGGCGCAATCAAAATCGGTGAAGCGGGTGAATTCGACTATTCTGGTGCTCAAGCTATAAAAGCTCTAAAAGAAGAAGGAGTAGAAATCATACTTGTAAATCCTAACATAGCGACTATACAAACTGATCCTAAATTTTCTGAAAAGGTTTATTTATCCCCAGTTAATGTAGAATTTGTTGAAAAAATAATTAAAAAAGAAAGACCTGATGGTATCTTGCTTGGATTTGGAGGACAAACTGCTCTGAATTGTGGAACTGAATTATTTGAAAAAGGAATTCTAAAAAAATATAATGTTAAAGTTTTAGGAACAAGTGTAGAAGCAATAGAAAGAGCTGATAATCGGGGTCTATTCAGAAAAACTATGATAGAAAATAATATACTGATACCAGAAAGTGGTAAGGCTAATACTGTTGAAGAAGCAGTAGAAGTTGCGAATAGAATTGGATATCCTATAATGATAAGGGTAGCATATACATTAGGTGGTCAGGGGACAGGAGTAGCTTATAATGAAAAGGATTTGAAAAAGATTGTGAGAAGAGGTATAGTTCACAGCAGAATCAATCAGATATTAGTCGAACAATATGTTGGAAAATGGAAAGAAATTGAATATGAGATTTTGAGAGATCATAAAGATAATTTCATGATTGTATGCAGCATGGAAAATTTTGATCCAATGGGAATTCATACTGGTGAGAGTATTGTTGTTGCCCCATCTCAAACTGTGAGTACTGAACAATTTTTAAAATTAAGGGAAACTTCCTATAATGTTTTAAGAGCTCTGGGATTAGTTGGTGAATGTAATATTCAATTTGCAGTGCATCCTGACACTGGTGAGTTCAAAGTAATAGAAGTTAACTCCAGATTATCAAGAAGTTCTGCTCTTGCATCAAAAGCTACAGGTTTTCCAATTGCATATGTAACTGCAAAAGTTTCTTTAGGTTATACTTTACCTGAATTAATAAACAGATATCATGAAATATCTGAGTTGGAGCCAAGCGTTGATTATATAGTTGTTAAGATGCCAAGGTGGGATTTCCAAAAATTTAGAAGTGTTAACAAGAGATTAGGAACACAGATGAAATCAGTTGGAGAAATCATGAGTATTGGCAAGACTTTTGAAGAGGCTATACAGAAAGCTGTCAGGATGATTAATATAGGCAGGGAATTAACAGATGTAGATGACTTGAAAAATAACAAGAATGAAATAAAAGATGAGTTGGAAAAACCAACTGATAAGAGGATTTTTTATCTTGTTAAAGCATTAGAAAATGGATTTTCTGTTGATGAAATTTATAAGATGACAGGTATTGACACTTTATTCCTGAATAAAATCAAAAACATAGTTGAATTCCAAGATATAATGAAAAAGAAAAAAATGACAAAAGATGTTTTGAAAAAAGCTAAAAAAATAGGTTTTTCCGACAAAAAGATTGGAGATATCTTTGGTAAGTCTGATTTAGAAGTCAGAAAAATTAGGAAATCTTTTGGTATAATTCCTTCTATCAAAAGAATAGATACATCCATAGTGAAAAGTCCTACTGAAGGTAATTACCTTTACATGAGTTATAATGATGGGGATAGGGATGATATTAAAATCAAAGACGAGAAGAAAGTTGCTGTTCTTGGCTCAGGTTGTTATAGAATAGGTTCTTCTGTGGAGTTTGATTGGTGCTGCGTTAATTGTGCTTGGGAATTGAAAAATAGAGATATAGACGAAGTTATAATGATAAACTGCAATCCTGAGACAGTGTCAACAGATTATGATGTTTTAGACAAATTATATTTTGAAGAATTAACCTTGGAAAGAATTCTTGATATTATTGAAAAAGAAAATCCTGAATCTACTATAGTATCAGTTGGTGGCCAAATTCCAAATAATCTTGCAGTGGATCTTGTAGAAAATGGTGTTAAAATTTTAGGAACATCTGCTAATAATATTGACAGAGCAGAAAATAGATCAAAATTCTCATCACTTCTAGACAAATTGGAGATAAAACAACCTAAATGGGATGAGGTAAAATCTTTGATTCAGGCAAAGGAATTCTCAAAAAAAATAGGATATCCTGTTCTTGTAAGACCGTCATATGTTCTGTCAGGAGCAGCAATGAGAGTTGCGAATGATGAGGATGAACTTGTTAAGTATATTAAAAAAGCAAGCAAAATTTCAAGAAAGTATCCTGTTGTTATTTCTAAATTTATCAGCAGGGCAAAAGAAGTAGAAGTGGATGGGGTTTGTGATGGAGAAAATGTTTTGATTGGCGGGATAATCGAACATATCGAAGATGCTGGAATACATTCAGGGGATGCAAGTATGTCCATTCCTACCTTAACAATTTCTGATGATGTTAAAAATAAAATAAGAGATTATACAAAAAGAATAGCAACTAACCTTGAAATAAAAGGTCCATTTAACATTCAATATCTTGTAAAGAACGGTGATATTTTTGTTATTGAATGTAATTTAAGGGCGTCAAGATCTATGCCTTTTACTTCGAAAGCTACTGGAAGAAATCTTATGGAAGTTTCTGTTGATGCAATGCTTGGAAAAAAGATTAAAACACATGAGATATTACCAAAACATTATACTGTTAAAGTTCCTCAATTCTCGTTCATGAGATTGGATGGTGCTGACCCTATACTTGGCGTGGAAATGGCATCTACTGGGGAAGTGGCTTGTTTTGGTCAAAATTTTTCAGATGCATTTCTAAAAGCACTGATATCTTCTCAATTAAAAATACCCTTCAGAGATTCTTCTGTTCTAATAACAGTTCCTGATGAATATAAACCAAAAATATTAGAAACTGCAAAAAGTTTTGTTGATCTTGGATTTAAAATATATTCTACCTCTGGTACATCAAAGTTTCTAAAAAAACATGGAATAGATAATGAGTTATTATATAAAGTTTCTGAGAATAAAAATCCGAATATACTTGAGTTCTTGATAAACAAAAAAATTGACCTTGTTATTACAATACCACCTTTGAAGGGAGATGAAATTGCAGTTGAAGATAATTGTCTGATAAGGAAGACTGCGATGGAATTTAGTATTCCTACATTTATGGAACTTAATTTAGCTGAAACTGTTGTTAATTCAATCAAAGAAAGAAGAGATGAGGAGTTTGAGGTTATGGAAATGAACGAATATTTTATTCAAAATAAGAGGTGATATAGTGAGTAATCCACTTAAAGGGAAACATGTATTGTCTGTTGATCAATTTGATCGTGAAACATTAGATTTTCTTTTTGGTTTAACTGATAGGATGAGAGGAATCGTTGAAAGGGGTGATGGTTGTGATGCATTAATCTATAAACAATTAGCATTACTTTTTTATCAACCAAGTTCAAGAACAAGAAATTCATTTGAGGCTGCTATGAAAAGATTAGGTGGGAATGCAGAAGTTACAAATAATGTACAATTCTCATCAGTTTCAAAAGGTGAAAGTCTACCTGACACTATCAGAACCTTGGGGTCATATACAGATGCTATAGTTCTTCGACATCCTAAAACAGGTGCAGCTAGAGTTGCTGCTAAATTTTCTCCCGTACCTATTATAAATGGTGGTGATGGTATTGGAGAACATCCTACACAAGCTTTACTTGATATGTATACTATTTGTAACGAACGAAATTGTCCAAATGGAGATGGGTTAACTGTTGGTATGATTGGGGATCTTAGATATGGGAGAACAATACATTCTTTAGCTGAATTATTAAGAAATTACAATGATATTACTCTATTATTAGTCTCCCCATACGAATTACGTTTCCCTTTACGTCTCAAAAATAGACTCGAAGAAATGGGTATGCAAATTAAAGAAACCGATGATTTAGAAGTTTCTATTCCAGATATGGATGTTGCATATAGTACCAGAATACAAGAAGAACACATGACTCCAAAAGCATATGAAAGAGTTAAAGGTACTTTCTTGATAACACCACAAACAATGGAATTAGCAAAGCCAGATATGGTTCTTATGCATCCTCTTCCAAGAAAAACTGAGGTTGATTGGGACGACGAAGGTAAATTAAGAGTAATACATGAAGGATCAATTGCTTATGAAGTGGACCAAGATACAAGAGCAGCTTATTTCAGACAAATGGAAAATGGAATGTATCTTCGTATGGCTTTATTGGCATCCATCTTAGGTGGTCTTGATAAATTACCAACTTATAGGGATTAAATGACATATCAAACAGTCTTAAAAAATGCTAGAACTCTTGATGGAGTTTATGATATCGGTATTAATGAAAATGGAATAATTTTATCTGTTGCTCCAGGACTTGATGGTAGACAAGAAATTGAATTAGATGGATTATATGTTCTTCCTGGTTTAGTTGATCCACATGTTCATTTTCGTGACTTAGGTCAAGAACACAAAGAAACATGGTTTACAGGATCAAGAGCTGCATTATCAGGAGGAATAACATATGTTGGTGATATGCCAAATAACTTAGAACCAATTACTACATTTGAAAGACTGGAGAGAAAAAGAAGAATTACTCAAAGAGATTCAGTTGTTAATTTTGGATTATATGTAGCGGTGACTCCAGATAGTTTACCTCATCTTCGAGAGTTAGCTCAACATGCTATAGCATTTAAACTTTTTATGGGAGAATCTACTGGTGAAATAAACTTTCCTTATAATAGACTTGAAAAGGCGTTTGAAGCAGTTGCAAAAACTGGAAAATTATTATGTGTACATGCTGAGGATCAGAGAGTACTTGATGAAGGTAAAAAAGAATATGGAAATCAGATTAGACGTATAAATCACTCATTAGCTAGACCTCCAGAAGCAGAGATTAAAGCAATAGAGTATGCAATAGAATTATCTCAAGGTTATGGAGTTCCATTACATATTTGTCATGTCACAACAAGAGATGGAGTAGAATTAATAAGACAAGCAAAGACCAAAGGGTTAGACGTTACTGTTGAAACTTGTCCTCATTATTTACTCATGAATATATTTGATATTAATCGATTAGGTCCATATACAAAAATGAATCCTCCATTAAGATGTTATGATGATCAAAAAGAATTATGGAAAGGAATTCAAGACGGGACTATTGATTGGATTGCAAGTGATCATGCACCACATACCAGAGAGGAAAAAGATAAAGGTTTGAATAATATTTGGCTTTCTCCAGGAGGTGTACCAGGAGTTGAAACTACAGTTCAGTTGATGTTGAATTCTGTTAATGAAGGGATATTAACCCTACCACAATTAGTTCGACTAATACATGATAATCCTGTCGCAAGATTTGATCTTGGTAGATATGGGTATGTTGAAAAAGGTAATCCTGCTAATCTAACAATCGTTGATCTTGAAGAACCATGGGAAATAATAAATGAAGAATTATTAACAAAATGTGGATGGAGTCCTTATAATGGTTGGAGCGGTGTAGGAAGACCTGTGGGAATAGTTATTAATGGAAGATATCATGGAATTTGATGTTAGATTGAAATTATTGCCCCGGTTGCATCTCTTTTATATCTTCCAAAATCTGACATATTTTCGAGAATAAACGAATAAGAAAATACAGGACCATCTTGGCAAACTGAATAACCATTAACTTCACAATTTCCACATAAACCCATTCCACATTTTACACGCCTTTCAAGAGAAAGATATATTTCATTGGTATTAAAACCTTGTTCTAAAAGTAACTCAGTGGCAGCAACCATCATCCTCTCAGGTCCACAAACAGCAACGGATGATTTTGGATTTAATTGTCTAGTTCTGAGTAAATCGACAACTGTTCCATGATACCCTTTTGATCCGTCATCAGTTGAAACATGAACTTCACCTATTCTTTCAAATTCCTTTCTAAATAGGATTTCACTCCTAGTTCCTGCTCCTAAGAATGTATTAACATTCCTACCAGTACCATATAACCTATCTGCGAGAAATCTCAATGGTGCTACTCCCATTCCCCCACTAATTAAGTAAACATCTCTTGGAAAACCGTCTACAGGAAAAATTCCAGAACCAATTGGACCTCTAACTAAAACATCATCTCCTGATTCTAAATTATACACATTACTTGTAAATTCACCAACATTTTTAACAGCTAATTCCAAAGGATGTGTTTGAGAAATGGAAATAGGTTTTTGTCCAACTTCAGGTATAGTTAACATTACGAATTGTCCTGGTTCAGCCTCTAAATCTGTATCTAAAGTTAATATAGCAATATCTCCTGTTGGTTTAACAATTTCATCCACATGATACAATCTATCTACTAGTTGATCTTCTTTCAGCATTTAACATCTCCCTCAAACTTGAATAACCTCTTTCTTGAACTAAGTTACCTAATTCTTGATATAGTCTCATCAAATAATTATTTCTCTCCTGAGTGTTCATTCCCATAAATGCAGTTCCAATAGCAACAGCATCAGCACCTGCAAGCATATAGTTTAATACATTCTGAGCGGTTCTTATTCCACCCATACCAATTATTGGAACATCAACAACACTGTTGTAAATTTCTTCAACGACTTCCAAACCTCTTTCTTTTACTGTTGGACCAGATATACCTCCTTGTCCTCTTGTCAAAACAGGTCTTCCTCTTTCATCTCTAACTTCTCCAGGATAAACAGTGTTAATAACAGAAATTACATCAGCGCCAGCATCAATAGTAGATTGAGATATTGATTCTATATCATCAACGTTTGGTGTTAGTTTTGCTATCAGAAGTCTATCTGTTACTCTTCTTACCTCTGAAGTATATTGATGGATCAATTCAGAATCTTGACCTATTGTTATACCTGTCTCTTCACCAGGAAAAATGTTAGGACATCCAAAATTAAGTTCTAATGCGTCACAATATTTATGTAATCCATCAGCTACAATAACAAATTCTTCAGGAGTATTACCAAAAATTGATATTATTATTGGAACTTGTCTCCCATCTATGATTAAAGGGTAAAATTCTGATTCTTGAATTTCTTTTCTGAATTCTTTATATCCTGGATTTGGAAGACCAACTGCATTAACTAAAATATCTCTTTTAGAATCATATGCTACTATCGGTTCTCTATAACCTTTTCTTGGTTCTGGATCTATAGATTTTGTAACAACAGCACCTAAATGAGAGGCTGACAATTTTAAAACAGGAGGAAAACAAAAAATACCAGATGCATTCATAACAGGATAATCTAGATGTAATGATCCATGTTTTGTTACTATTTGTGTTGATAAGTCTACTTGATTAGTTTTATACATTAACCCTCAACTATTAATGAATCCATAATTTTCTTCAAACTTTTAGGATCACCAAGATACCTACTACTAATTACTACATAATCTACGTCAGACCTGTATTGTGACAATTCATCCAATGCTGAAACTCTCCTTTGTTCCCCCCTATCAGATGGATCTATTCTAATCCCAGTAACAAGTTTTCTTATAGGTAGATTTCTTATCCTTTGTTCTTTCAATCTTCCAGCTTCCATGACTGCTGCATCACATCCAGCATCCTCTGCAATTTGTGCAAGAGTATATATAACGTCAGATACAGATTGTCCATACATTCTTTCAACATCTTCTGGAGAAGTTTTCGTATGTACTGTCCATGCTATAACTCTGGCGTCATGTTCAGCAGATGCTTCAACATATTTTTTAAGTATATCTCCTCCAAGAACAGCTGACACAGTTACATAATCAAAAGGTAGATGATCAGATAGTCTTCTCATTATTCGTTCTCCCGTACTAGATCCATGAGCAATTTTCATGTCTGCAAATACATCACAACCCTTTTCTTCTGAGAACTTTCTAAGTCCTTCACCTATAGGACCTGTTGCTAAGTCTTGATTTATTTTTACACCACCATATCTCTCGACAAAATCTCTACCATAAATATTTTCTAAAGTTTGGATAGATCCCATTCCTCTTTGAATAGCTTCATCAACAGTTCTATAGTCCAAAGCTAAGAAAAACCTCTTTACCATGTTATTAACACCATTTTCTATTTATTCAATAAAGTATTTAAATTATTTAGTTCCACCTCTGTCAACGGGTGTCAATCCCCATCTTTGTTGGTAAGCTCTTGGATCCTGGATGAAACTTCTATAATCTTGTACAGCTCTTGGCTCAAATAATCCTTCTCTTTCTGCTGCATCTAATACTTCAGGTAAGGTTATAAGATGAGTGAAATCTAATCCATATTCATCAAATCGTCCTAGAGCGATTGGATTCATGTAATGAAAAAGTGTCGCAGCAGATTCTACAATATATCCCCGATCCCTTGCATGTATTGCTGATCCTGTAGTTGTACCAGCTGTATTAACGAGTTCCTCAATTACAAGACCTCTATCACCGTATCTTATTAATGGATTGTTACAATCACCAATTATTCGACCTTCAACTAATCCTGAATCAAGTAATCTTGTACCTTCTGCATAAACATAAGGAACTTCTCTATCTTGAAGTACTTCTAAATAATTTCTAAGTTGCCAACCAGGAATTACCCCACCAGTAACATTACCAATCACAAAATCCATATCATTTTTATCTCTTAGTTTTAGAGCTAATTGCCAAATAAGTTCATTAAAAATATTAGGTTGACCAACGAGTCCTTTAATCATTGCATAACCAGGACCCCATAATCCTGAACTATATAAAAATGGTTTTTCTCCTCCAGCAAGATCTCTAATTTCAAGTGCTCCTGCATTTATAATCATTCTTGTTATATCTTCTGGTGACATTGCTTCATCTGAAAATTCCGGTTTTTCTAAAGGTAATATCTCAATTCCTCTTTCTAATAATACATGTAATTGTTCAGAATTCAAATAAGAGATTAAAGTTAAACCATTTCTAGAAAGTGTATCCCTAATTTGATTATCCGGAGATAAAATAGTTGCAACAGAATCTACTTGATACCCACTTTCCCTTAATACTTCAATAGAACTAAGAGTTTTAGTTACAAAATCTTTTTCATCAGTCTCTACAACTAATACTCTATCACCTTCATGAATTAATGGACTATTATTTCCAGTTACTCTTTCTTTTTGCCCACCTTTTTTTCTTTGTTCTCTAACATACACAAAAGGAACTTCTTCATCTGTAAGATGTTGCAAATCATTTCTTAACTGCCATCCAGAAACCATCGCTTCATTTGCATTACCTGCTACAAAATCAAAATTTACCCCATCGCTCAAAAGTCTTGAAGCAAGCCCCCTAGTTAAATAACGCATTATTCTAGGTCGACCAACAAAATCTCTAATCATTAACATGAATATTGTATTTTCTACTATTATCTCTTATCTTAAATTTAATAGAAAACTAAGTAGTCACTTATTCGTTCTCACAAAATAAAGATAGAACGTATTTAAATTTTTTGGGATTGTTATATCAATTGAGATTTATATGACTCAAAGTAAACCTTTAAATCGGGAATTAAATTTTGCTACAGAAACAATAAGGGAAGCAGGAGAATTATTACTTTTACATCGAGACAATCCTAGAGGGATTTCACAAAAAGATGATAATACTCCTGTTTCAGATGCCGATAGAGATGTATCTGATTTTCTCTACGATAGATTTAGTCATAGGTTTCCTAGATATGCAATTCTTGATGAAGAACGAAAAGAAGATGGGTTAAGATTCAATAGAGAATATTGCTGGGTTACTGACCCATTAGATTGTACAAGAGGTTTTCTTGAGGGAACTGATGAATTTGGTATTATCATAGGATTATTAAGAAATTTTAAACCTGTTCTTGGTGTTACTTATAAGCCACAAAATAATGAACTTGCATACGCAGTAAAAGATCAAGGAGCATATATTGTTACATCTGATGGAAAACAAAAACTTCACGTCGACACATCTAACGAACTACGGGTTCTTGTGAGTAGTTCGAGAACAAATGAAGATCTTGAAAGGATATTAGAAGGATTGAATCCAGTGGAAGTTTATAGAATGGGAGGATCACTTAAGATTGTAGAAGTCGCCAAAGGAAAAGGCAATATATTTTTATGTCCAAGAGCAAGCACAATGTGTTTATGGGATTTATGTGGTACTAGTGTTATTCTAGAAGAAGCTGGAGGATATTTAACAGATTTCTATGGAAATATAATCAATTATAAAAAAGAGAGAACTTCACACAATCTTGGAATCATTGCAGCAAATGAAGATATGCATACTTATGGTTTACAGATAATAGGAAATGTTCTAAGTTAAAAACAAACCCTTTTATCCCTCCTCTCCCAAATATAACTTATGCATGA
>JAFCCM010000085.1 GCA_017610225.1 Candidatus Aenigmatarchaeota archaeon
TTAATGGATTCTTGGCCATTCTAATTTCTGAAATTTCAAAAGGAAGCTCATAATTAGAAATTACTTGTTTGAATAAGTTTAAAAATCCTTGAGGCAATGAAGTTCCTCCAGCAATTACAATTGGAATTTTCTCATCAATTTCAATATCTACTTTGTCTTCAAACTCTTTAATCATTTTTTTAATAGAATAATTCATCAAAGATTCATAATAATATTTTAATGCCTCAAGAACTCTTCTTCTTTTTTTATTTTTCTCATTCAAAAATCCTGTTTCCAAATTTAAATATTTTTCTTTGATACTTGCAATTCTATTTGGGATCATTCCAAGAGATTCCGCAGTATTACTATCTATCCAATCTCCACTTCTTGCAGTAGAAAAAGTTAGAGCTTCAATTCCTTTTATAGAAAATGCACAATTCATCATGCCAGCACCAAAACTTATTCCCACACCCGTGAACTTTTCTTTTGCACATTCTGAATATATTATAGCCATTCCTTCATTCAATGATTTATGGTTTATCCCCAAACTACTTAATATTCTTCCAAAAACTCTTTCATGATATGTCACAGAGCGAGATTCATCAATTGCAGAGGCAGGTACAGAAAATACACAAAAACAATCATAATTTTTAATATCTCCAATTAAATTTTTAATTATTAAAGTTATCACATCAATTGCATCAATTTCTTTAGCAGATATTAAACCACTTTCCATTGGTCGTGAAACTTCTTGAGCAAAAATATTTGCAAATTTAAATGCATCTTCTCCTATAATAAAAAGACCATCATCTGATTCAACATAACTAATATCTGTCAATTCAGATATTAATATATCATCACTATTTATTGGAAGAAAAACATTTCGAGTAATATTAATTTTATCACTATCTGAACGAGCACAACATAAATTTCCAGTTCCTATATCTAAACCCAAATATAGAATTTTTTCTTTTTTTATAGATTCATCACCCATTTTTTAGTTCTCCAATTAAAAATTAATGTTTAAATGTATCTCTAAAATCTAATTTATTATCTCGAATAATTTGAAACAAATTTTCTGAAAAAACTGTTAAATGAGTATGATTAATTTCTAAATTATTCTGATATTTAATACATTCAAACAATTCATGTAAAAAAGCTTCAGATATTGAACTTTCAGGAATATCTGATTCATTTCTTAACCTAATTAATTTATAATAATCATTGTATTCACCTGGACTAGTTATCTCTTTTGTTAACACTTTTTCTACTTTAATTTGATGTCCACCACTTTTAATTTGATCTGGAATTTTCATATTTTTTTCCTTTACTGAGCATTAGTTCCTTCAACACCTCGTTTAATTCTTTCATTTGTTCGATGATTTAACCAATGCATAGCTTCTTGAACTTTTGTGAGAGCTAATTCATTTTCTCTACAAGCAAAATATCCCGCTTGAAAAGATTGAAGTCTATCAATTACAATAGCTAAAAGATCTTCATTTTGACACCCATTTATTCCTTTTTCTTTTACTGGACCCTTTTGAAAAAATATATGCCCAAATTCTCCCTCAATAACGTTTTCTGGTTTCTCTGAAGGACTAATATAAAATTTATGACAAGCATTTCCATAACTTGGTTCATCCTCAACTAAAACTTTTGTGTATTTATCACTTCCTGTGTTTAATTTTCTCATATTCTTCTCCTTTTCTTTTTAAGCATATTAGATAACAATTTTGAGGTTTCATTAATATTTTCTTTATTGTTAATTTCTTTTTTTATAGACAATGAAGACTCATTAAATTCTAATTTAGAAGTATTAATATTAGGAATAAATTCATCAACTTTATAAATATCATCTTCATTTTTTAAATTTTCTTTTGTTTGTATAATTTCTTTAATAATTGTTTTTGAAGATTTATTAGAATTTTTTTCTAACATTTTTTCAATTTTAATAATTCGATTTTCAATATTCTTTAATATATTATTTTTTTGTTCCATTTTATTTTTAACTATACTTTCTTTTTTAAAATTTTTAATATTATTTTTTTCAAATATAAAATTTTCTATACCTAATTTTTTTAATTCAGTCATAACTAAATCAATATTATTTTTTGAAATATTTATTGTAACTGGCGTACGAAATGATAATAAATTAGGAATATTTACAAAATAACCAACATCTTTTATTATAAGTTTTATCATTTTTGTATTCTCTCTAAATATTCTTTTATATTATTATCAGATAATTCATTTTCTGGATAATTAATAATTTGAGTATCTATATTTAAAACTTTTGAAATAGTCTTTTTAATTTCAGGCATAACATATAATTCAACTTGACCAACTGTTGAAATCCATATAAAGTCATCATGCTCATTTGATAATTTAACTTTTTGTTTTTCATTAACCATTTTACATAAAAAATTATACTGAATTGATTCTCGTGTCCCATTATCTGCTAAATATGAAAATTTATCTATAAATGCTAATGGAATAACATCTAATCCTGTTTCTTCTTTCACTTCACGAATAAGACAATGTTTTATAGATTCATTAGGGCCTTCGTCACATTTTCCTCTCGGATTTTCATACATTAAAGGGAAAAAATCGCTTGGAGATCTTCTAATTAATAAAACAAGATTTTCATCATTCTCACCTTTTTTTATTATTATACCTGCGGCTACATTCATTTTTGTTTTTATTTTATCTTTGTCATTTATCATATTTGTCTCAAAAAACTTTTGATATAATTTCATATCTTACTCCTCTATATATTTTTATCATACATTTCAAAATTTAAATTTCCTTTAATTTATATACATACAATTCTATTACTTGGTTTTCAACTAAATCAACATCTGCAACTTTTATAATTAGTAACCAACCATCATCTGAAATTATAAAATGATCACCATATTTCATTTCTCCATATTTACTATTCACGATTAAAGTTTTTAAATCATCAATTTGTTCAGGAAGATCAATCTCTATATTAATTTCTGATTCTGCTTGTTCTTTACTTATTATATGATAATATCTTGTGTTAAATTCATAATCTCCAGAAAAAGTCACAACAGAAGTCGAATCATCTATATCAGTAATTTCAGAATTTGACGTTTCATCAAGACCCCAATTTCGATGAAATGTTGTAAGATGTCTATCATTAGGAATATCTTCGTTTGAATTAGATGAAAAACAAGATCCATATTTAATTTCTAATTCTAAATTTTCAGCTAAATAATCAGATTCTAAAACTAAAAATGAAGGTATTTCAATTTCAAATTCAATAGAAACATTTAATTTCCAATCTGATAACTTATCAGATCCTCCATATTTTTCTGAGCCATCACTCATACTCATCATTTTAAAAAGAGGTTTAATTACACATGGAATTACAAGTTCATTTTTATTTGTAGTTTTAACAAGTTTTTCAGATGCTCCAGAATTTAACCAATCAATTTTATAATGAACTCCAGTATATTCATTAGTATATTCATAATCAATAATCTCTTCAGGGAGAATAATATATGAATTAAAAAATCGCGGATAAATTATACGTTCTAAGCCACCAAAAATTTGTATTAAATAAACTCGTAAATCACAATATTCATAAAATGAATTCAATAACATAATAAGCTCTATTTCTCCTTTAAATCTTGAAAATCCAGGAGTTATAAGCATATTAGAATCTTGATATATTGGTTCATATATTCTATTAATCATTCCAGGAGCTAAATTAGGAAATCGAAATAATTGTTTTGCTCCTGTATTAGTATCAGCTAATCCAAATTCTCCACTCGGATTAAGAATAAGAGCAGGTAAATTTGGTTTATCAACTTCTTTTCCATATTGATCTTTTTTTGAAAGATATTCAACTGCTTTTGAATAAGTACCTATTACTGTATATTCAAATCTAGGATATAAATAAATACTAAAATAATCTAAAACATCTTTATAAAAATTACCAAAAACTCCATGTATATATAAATAATGATAGCGGTTTTCTGTCATATTAGAATCAGATGTTGTTGTTAATAAATCCATTTTAATTTCCTTTTAAAAATAATTTTTTATAATTTTGGATCAATAATTGTTCCATCAAAATTAACACAGATATATTTTTACCCCTCTTTTAAAAACAAAATTCATAATTAAATCAACTTAATAACTTCTGAACTCCTATCAACAATTGGTTTAAAATTTGATTTTTTAAAAGTTTTAAATTCTTGATGAAATTCTTGAAGAGAAACTAAAGATGAACTCGTACTAATTTGAAGAGCTGTTGTTCTTATAATTTTTTTCTGAAGTCTTCTTGCAATATTCTGTCTTTCTGCAATAATAAAAATAAATTCATTACGATAAATATTTATTGTAAATCCATATATATTCAATTTATCATAAAATATACGTCCATCAGTTTCAAATTTTGATAAAGTAATAGTTTCATTTAAAATAAAAGAAATATCTTGATAATTTTCAGATTTAATAGATTTAAATTGATTTTTAATATCTAAAGTACTTTTTTTAAAATTATGTAAATTTAAAAAAGTTTCACAAAATGGAGAAGATTCTAAATTTTTAAACATATTTACTTTAATTCCATATTTATTATTTAACATTTTATCATTAGAAAAATCTGGTTTAACATTAAATAATAAAAAAATTGAATTTTTATTGTAAAAAATACCTAAATTATAAAATCCTCCTAAAAATGGAATTCTTAAATTATATTGTCTATTAAATGTTTTTCCTAAATGTAAGCTCAAATTAATCTCCTCTTATTCTATAAGTCCATAACAAGATTCCAATCTTCATTATTATTTTGTTCTATATTTTTTTTATCTTCTTTAACTTTTAATTTTACTAAAATAAGTTCTTTAGTCATAATTTCATTTTCAAATTTTTCAAATAAGTATTTAAAATTAGATAATACTTTTAAATCATTTATAGGATCCCATATATATAATATTTTAATAATATTCTCACCAAATGTTTCTAAAGAATATTTTATATCATCAAAATTAATTGGATTATCTCCTAATTTTTGAATCATTTCTAAAAAATCATTTCTTATTTTTTCTGGAATTTCATTTCTATATTGATTTATTAATCTATATAAATTTGAATTTTGTTTTTTGTTAATTTTAACATTATGTTTTTCTAATTTAGTTGAAAAAATTTTTTCAACTTCTTCTGACATATCATTTAAATTTTTTATTCCCATTTTTTCATTTATTTCATTAGGTATAACTTCATTAATAATTTGATCTTGAGATAAACGATTTTCATAACTTAAACGAACTGAACCTTGATTATATAATTTCTTATGAAGTTCATCAATAAATGGACTTTTCCCAATAACTTTTTCTAATACTTCATCGATAAAATTTCCAATATCAATATCTATAATATCTGTACAATTATATGTTCCTAATAATTTTTTATATACATCAAAAACTCCAATTCTATTATAATATTTAAATCTTGAAATTATATTAGTTTTAATTACATCAATTTTTGGTAAATTTTCTAAAAAACTAAAAGTTAACATATCAGTATAATTTCTCAATATTAAATATACAATCGATTTATTAATCATCGCATCATCAATTTTTGATTCTAATTTTCTTCTTAAAGCTCGAAAATAACCATTCACCATTAATAAATCAAAAGCCAATTCTATATTTTCATTATATGTATCTACTTTATTATCTAATTTATATTTTAATAATACAATGGAACTTGGAATTGAAATTCCTTTTTCAATATTACTTCTTATAGTAATATTGCAATTTAATTTTGAAATATATAAAAGAGATTTTAAATCATTTTCAGAAATATCTGGAATAATATTAAAATTATTAATATTTTTCATCATCATTTTATCTTTAAGAAGTTTATTAGTAATAAAAATTATCGGGTCAGGATTAGCTTCAGCTTCTATTAAAATTTTCTCAAAGTTTTCTAAATTATTATCTAAACAATTAAAAAACTTACTATTATATTCTTGAATATTTTCTTGTTTCGAAGGTATATTTTCAAACTCGGAAATATTTTTAACATTTGTCATTTCGGCGCCGCCAAGAAAATTATCTAATTCTTCTATTGTATTTTCTGAAATTTCAATATTTTTTTTAAATTCACTATTATTTTCTTTTGATTTATTATTTTTATCTGTTCCTGAAGTATTTGTAAAATCTATTAATTTAGATGGAAGACTATTTAAACTATTTAAAATTTGTTTATTAGTTTTTAAAATTTCTTTTTGTATAAATAAATTAGATATTGAAGTACAAAAATTATCATAATTATCAACAAAATATTTTAATCGTAAACTTAATACTTGAAATATATTAAATGGAATAATTATTTTTGTAAAATCATTTTCATTTGAACGTAGAGTAATTCTTACTACTTGAGAATTACTATTTTGATCTATAACAAATTCAAATACTAATTCTAAATTATTCCATCTTTTAAGAATTTGATAATTATTTTCATTATAAATTTTAGTTGGATTTTGTATTACAGTTCTAATTGATGATAATAAATCTGTTGATTGTTGAATATTTAAATTACATGATTTATTTAACTGATTTGAAATAGTAATATTAAATTTAATTGGATTAAAATTTATAAAATCTTTTGTTGATGTTACAAAAGATATTCTTAAATATCCATCAGTACCAAATTCTTTATCTTTGTAAGTTAATAATGTTTGATTAAACCAATTTATTTCTTCATTGTACATAATAATCTCCTTATTTAAAACAGATTTTAAAACAAACTTTAAAAATTTCTCATTTTATAATTTGTTCTTCTATGAATTTTTTATTTCTTTGAAAATCAGTTCTTTGAAAACTCATTGAATTATATATTTTCTTCTTTTAAATTTGTAAAAAATCAGTTCTTTAATAATTCATTGGATAAAATTTATCTTTTAATTCCACAAGATTCATCTCGGTTGAATATAAAGCTTTATTTATGACAAATCCTTTAATCATCCTCTCAGGACAAAGTAGATCCCTCTTAGACTCAAATTCTAATCATTCATA
>JAFCCM010000019.1 GCA_017610225.1 Candidatus Aenigmatarchaeota archaeon
TTAGTTAAATAGATATTTCTCAAATTATAACATTAATTAGCTTGTGCAGGGGTCGCGTAGTCTGGTCAATCGCGCTAGGTTGAGGGCCTAGTCCCTTAGTGGGTACGTGAGTTCAAATCTCACCCCCTGCATGGATTTAAGTTTTGAGGAGTTGATATGAATATTATGGATTTGAAAGAATTATTGAAACCGAAACTTATTAAAATAGTTTTATTTTTACTTCTCCTCATAATTTCATTTCTAATAAGAATTTTTATAGATTCAAGAATGACTGGTGCAACTAGATCTGGATTTCCATCAATAACTACTATAACATCAGTTCTCCCACCAGAATATGAAGTTGAAAGTAATACTAATTACTTTAATTTATTAATAAATTTAATTTTTTGGTACTTGATCTCCTGTTTAATAGTGTGGTTATATGAAAAATATAAGAAAAAGATAACTTCAAATCTCACCACTTGTACTTCAACAAAAAATTTATAATATTATAACACGTAAAGAAGAATATGGTTGAAGGAGTTAATAAAAAATTGGTTGGAAAAATCGAACACTATTTTGGTAAAATAGGAGTAGCAGTTGTGGAATTAACAGATGAATTAAGTGTAGGGGACGAAATTTTAATACAAGGAGCAGAAACAAACTTCACGCAAAAAGTAGAATCAATACAAGTAGAGCATGAAAATATTGAAAAGGCAAAAGCAGGAGATGCAGTCGGAATGAAAGTTTCTGAGAAAGTCAGAGAAAATGATCAAGTCTACAAAATACTGGAGTAGTTTTTTTGTTTTGATTTATTTTTCCTTTTCTGTAAACAGTTTTAGTAAGTATAAAACCTATAAAAAATTATTATATTAATAATTAGTATTACCCATGGCCCGGTTGGCGTAATCTGGTTAGCGTAGGAGCCTGTGGAGCTCTTGGTTAGGGTTCAAATCCCTGGCTGGGCCTTTACTTCAATTTTTTCTGAACTTTAAAATCTCCCAATTCTCTAATAGCATCATGAGCAATCCATCTCGCAGATTTAGAATCTTTCTTCAATTCACTGATTATCTCATTAACATTCATTCACATCACTTGTATTTTCTTCCCCAACCTTTCTTGTAAGATTTGTATTGTTTTTTGTCACCGTACTTGAAGTATTCCTGTTTAGATTCAGTTTTAAATTCTTCATTCAAAAATTTATTAACTTTAATTCTCAGGTCTTCAACAGTAGAATATTTTATAACTCTCAAATGAAAATCCTTTAATGCATTAGGATAATCCATTCTTTCTTTAACAAAAAGTAGTATTGGTATCTTATTCTCATGAGCCCATGTTGCTTCAACCTCAAGCCCAGCACTTTCTTCAGAGGCTTCAGCAATAAAAATATTTGAACCTTTTAGTAATTTTTCTGATTCATCAACAAACTTATTTTTTGGTAATTGATGTCTATATTCAGGTGTTGTTATTTCAAAAGTTTCCTTTAGTTCTTCAAATACTTGTTTTATTTCTTCCGAAGATTTTGATGGGTATGCTATGTATATCATTCAACTTCAACTTCTAATCTTTTTAATTCGTTTACAAATCCATTAAAGTTAGTATAAAATACTGTGTGTATACCAAATTCTTTCGCTGATCGAACATTTTTCTCACCATCATCTGCTAAAAAAACTTCTTCAGGCTTTAATCCAGATTTCTCACAAAGAGTTTTATATATTTTATGATTGGGTTTTAGTATACCAACCTCAAAAGAAAAAATTGTAATATCAAATTCTTTTAGGAAATCAAATTTCTTATTCAAAATTTCAATTCTCTCAGGAAAATTATTAGAACAAATCAATGTTTTGTATCCTTTATTTCTTAATTTTCTACACAAATCCAAAGCTTGGTGATTAATTATATAACCTTCAGATAAAAGTCCAAGTAATTCGTCTTTTGTTGAATCAATTTCTAGTTCTTGAATGAACCAAGTCCAATATTGATCTCCATTCCATTTACCGGTCTTGTAAAATTTATTCATCTCGTCACTTTTTTTGTATGCCTGAATTATTTTACCTTCAGGAACATCAAATTTCTCACTAACATTTTTTATAAAATTCTCAGTACCATTAAGAAAGAATACACCATCCAAATCAAAAACAATTCCTTTTATCATCAACTATTCCTCTATATATTCTAGACTTTTCTCAAATATCTCTTTAACATGATCAAAAGTCAGATTATCTTTAACTTCATCTTTAGTCATCCATTTGGCCTCAAGTAACTCTTCCTGATTCATTTTAATTTCTGAATTTTCATCTACTTCAATTAAATAAACATTTTGTATACCTTTAATTCCTTTTAATCTCCCCTTTCCATAATTGAATCTATTGATAAAAGGCAATTTTCTAATTTTCTCCATTTTAATATCAACATTTGTTTCCTCTTTTACTTCTCTTATAACCGCGTCCTCATCACTTTCACATCCTTCAACTCCACCACTAACAGGACTAGTATTTTCATTTTTTGTTTTAACAATCAGAAACGAATCAGGATTTCTATAGACTATTGCAAGTATACCCTTTCTCTTTGAAGACATCCAATCAACCCAATACTTATTATTAGCAAAATCAAATATTAAAACTGAAAACTATGATTCGACTTGAGACAAAAGATAATGATAAATTAGAAAAACTACTTCAACTAGTTAACAAAGACAAAGAACTAGAAACCCTTTGGAAATGTGCTAATGTTAATGCTATCGACAGAATGGGATTTAATGACCATGGTCCTGTACATGTACAAATAGTTTGTAAAAATGCATTAAATCTAATAAGAATACTTGAAAATAAAAAAATAGTTCCTAATATCATTAAGGATCATAAACTAGAACAAGAAGATGCAGAAGTAATAGTTGTTCTCGCCTCTCTATTGCATGATATAGGAATGGTGGTAAAAAGAAAAGACCATGAAGATTTTAGTGTTTCTCTTTCTCCAAAATTTCTTGACAGATATCTTCCTCAAATCTATGATAATGATGAAACAAGAACTATAATTCTTTCAGATATATTGCATGCAATCATGGGACATTCAAAAGAAGAGAAACCATTAACAATTGAAGCAGGTGTTGTTAGGGTGGCGGATGCACTTGATATGGAAAAGGGGAGGGCAAGAATACCATTTGAATCTGGAAGTGTATCAATTCACTCGGTTTCAGCATTGTCAATAGAAAAAGTACAAATCACCGAAGGAAAGGATAAGCCTATTCTTGTCAAGATACTTATGTCAAATTCTGCGGGAATATTTCAGATTGATGAATTATTGAGAAAGAAAATAAAAAATACCCCAATTGAGAAAATGATTAAAGTACTGGTTGAAGTTAATCCAGAAAAAGAAAAAAGTATTGTTCATAAGTTTGAGTTTTGAGAAGGAGAAAAATTACTTTTTGATGAATTTGCATATTTAATTATTATACATTAAAATAGATATCATGAAAATTCCATATTATGATGAATGTCCCACATACATACCAATTGCAGATTATTGGGAAATGGAGGAAATATTTTCTGAATTAAGATTAAGAAGTCCCTCAACACAACAACGAGTTAATTTTGAAATGTATATTTATCTAAGGTCACATCCAGAAGTCACAGAAGAAAAGGCTCTAGAAACTTTTGTAAATCATGCAAGAAAACATAATGTAAAACTTTGGCTTATAATAATGAACCGACCTGAAATAATGGAATCTGCTTATGTTTTTATCAGAAATACTCATTTACAAGTTACAGAATAATTTTAAAAAAAACTATAGAGATTTTATTTCAAAAATATCGAATTATTCAACTACCTCTAACTCATATTCCTTACTACCCAATCCCAATTCCTCAGCATAATCAAATGTAACTTCACTGTTTATTCCATTATGTTCTTTAAATGGATCTTTTCCACCATTAATTTTAGAAACCAAATCGAGTGAAGATTTATCAATTGCAACAGGGTCTTTCGACATCAGAATTCCAATATCTTTCATAAATGGTTTTTGTTTTATTCCAGCACAATCACACCTATAAGTAATATTTGTCAAAAAATTAACATACCACCATTCTTTGCCTTTAGTTGCAGCTAAAGTATATTCAACAATTTTCTCCATCAACCTTTCATTACTTCCAAGAATTTTTGTCATCGCCCCAGTAGGACAGACAGCAATACACATAGCACAACCTATACATTTGTTTTGATTTACCTTTGCTTTACCATCAACAATATCAATTGCATCAACATCACAATTATCTCTGCAAATACCACAACCTGTACAAGTATCAATATCAACTTTAGGAGAGACAGAAGAATGCATATCCAATTTTCCTCCTCTTGAACCTAATCCCATTCCAACATTCTTGATTGCACCACCAAATCCTGCCATTGAATGTCCTTTGAAATGAGCGAGAGAAATTAGTTTGTCATATCTTTCAATACCTTTTCCTAATTTTGCTAATTTAGTATCATTAGTATCTATTGGAACCTCAATCGTCTCTTCACCCAATTCCCCATCAAGAATATCTATG
Source organism: Candidatus Aenigmatarchaeota archaeon (assembly GCA_017610225.1). Next base: position 4,524 of record JAFCCM010000019.1, read on the forward strand.
TTAAGAAATCCAAACCCATGATTCTCCGCAGTCTTAAGGTGATCAGTCCTACAAGTTCTAGTTCCTTTGTAAAGAACATTACATTCAACAAACTTAGGGTTGTTAAAATATTTAGTAACATTTTTCAGAAGTTCAGGGTCAATATGTGTATCATTCTGTCCCTCGCCAAAATGTATCTTTAATCCTATGTTATCTTTACCTAAGTCTTTGGAAATTATCTCAAAAAATTTATTCATTCCTGACTTCAAATCATCAAGATTTTTGTAAAAGTAAACTTTAGATGTCATCCCTATTAATGTAGAATTTAGAAAATTTAAGTATTCAACAAACTAAAAAGAAAAAAACAAGGGATTTTAATCCCCTAATTAGTCAAAATATCTAAACATCTCTTGATTTTAGTGTCTTTCTTCCATTTGCCGCTGCTCTTTCAGAAGCTCTCTTTACTGCTCTTGTTACATCTGCGTCTAATGCTTTTAGGAATTCTTCACTGACATTAAAACTTCCTTTGACTAATTCTCTTACTGCACTCTTAACTACTACTGCCATATTTTTTCACCCTCCCTATTTTTAAGACCAAAAAAAGGTCTCTAACTGCTATAGATTAAGGTTTTAGGTATATTTAAAGATTTCGGTTTAGAAGCGCTATAGTCCACGTTCTTAAAGGTTTCTATTTAGTAGAAAAAATCTATGTCGGGAACGGGAATTGAACCCGTGACCTCTGCGATGCACCTAATCATCAAATCATGGCTCATTCAACTCAAGTTTATGAGCGCAGCGTTCTAACCACTGAACTACCCCGACTAGACTAAGATAAATTGGTGAATAATATTTAAAAATTAATCAAAAACCTCTAACAATTCTTCTACATTCTTGTCAAGATGTTCAAACTCGTATTTTTCTATTTCAAATCTCTGAAGTAGTTTAACTGTACATCCAATCATCGCAGAAGCTGCAAATAAATAGTGTCTTTGAACCTCATATTCAAGCTTAACTCCTTCTAAAGTTGCTGCAGCACTTCTTTCTCTTCCAAGTTCTTTGACATCCTTTTCTCTTCTTTTCAATATTTCTTCTGGTTTATATTCCAGAGATATTAAGGTATCTGGTTTTAATTCCTCCAAAGCAAACATAGGTAATCCAGGATAGAATCCCTCTTTTTTTGTCAAGAATGCATGTGTATCAATAATAACATTCTCATGTTTTTTTGCTTCCTCTTTTATTTTCCTGAAAACTTCTCGATGTATTTTAAAATGTTCAGATGAATCTACACCCCTATCTCCTTCATCTCTTTTCAATCCTTTTTGTTTGTAATATTCTGCAAAATAGTCACCAGCAACTATATGTTTTATATCCGGTTTCTTTTCTAAAATTTTTTTCATTAATGTTGTCTTTCCAGACCCTTTTATTCCAACTAAAATTGCTAACATTTATCATCACTCCCTTTTGTTAATATTTATCAATAAACAAATTAATTATCAATATGACATTTATAGTTATTGAAGGATTAGATGGATGTGGTGGAGAAACACAGACTAAACTCTTAAAAAAATATCTTAAAAAAAATAAAATTCCTCATAAAATATTTCGCTCTCCGGATTATTCAACACAAGTCGGAAAAAGAATTAAACTATACTTAGATGAAAAAATAAAACTAAACCATGAAGATGCATTTAAATTATTTGCATCTGATACACTATTAACATCAAAGCAAATCGAAAAAGAGACTGACAAGTTAGTAATCATGGACAGATATATAACATCAACTATTTCTTACCAATCTGCAAGAGGTTTTGGTTTTGAAAAAGGAATTGATTTTGCAGAAAGTATGGATTATGTTAAACCAGATACAATAATTTACATTGACATAAAACCTGAAACAAGTATAAAGAGAAAGAAAAGGGAGAAAGGGAAATTGGATTACCATGAAAGTAAATTGGATTATCTTAAAAAAGTCAGAAACTTTTATCTTCAAGAAGTAAAAAGAAATGTTCTTTGTAAATGGTTTATTATAGATGGAGAAAAAAGTATACTAGAAGTTCATAAAGATATTTTAAGAATTGTTAAGAAATTTCTTTAAGTCATCAATTATTTTTTCGTTACCTTTGATTAAATCAAGTTTTTTACCTTCGTCAATATTATACCAACCATAATCTTCTGACTCATGATTTATCTTAACAACACCATCACATTCACAAATATAAGCAATAATAACAGCATGTCTTAATTTATCAGGAGAATCGAATTGAAATGAATAAACATTGAATAAATCCCAAGACTTAAGATCAAGATTAGATTCTTCTTTTATTCCGCGCTTTAATCCGTGAATAACATCCTCGCCAAAATCAACAGCCTCGCCAATAAAACCCCATTTACCTGGCTCAAATCTACTCTTCTTATTTCTCTTAGTAAAAAGAAATTCATTACCTCTTCTAATAATTGCAAGGACAGTTGGTGTTTGCTCTCTTATTTTCATACAATCATATACAGAAATAAAAATAAAAAAAGAAAAAAAATAATTTATCTTCTTCTTACTCTCTTTTTTACTGTTCTTCTTGCTGTTGTTTTTCTTGCAGCTGTTCTTCTTTTTGCTCCAACTCTTCTTGTTGGTGTTTTTCTTTTTGTTGTTCTCTTTCTTGTTGTTCTTGCAGCTGTTCTTCTTTTTGCTCCAACTCTTCTTGTTGTTCTTCTTTTCACAGTTCTTCTTGCTGTTGTTTTTCTCTTTGTAGTTCTTCTTCTTAAAACCATTTAATTACCTTATTTTATATTTAATATTAAATTTGCTTTATCTAGTTAATAAATCTTTTGTTTTAAGGTTGTAATTCATTTTAACTCTTGTTTTAATTTTTATTATAAAATACATTAGAAAATTCTATTGAGTTTTATTTCAGAATAAGATTCATATAAGACTAATATACTCTTTGATAATTGGAATTATTTCTTTTACTTCAAGTTGTGATCTGCTGAGATGGTTTTGTTGCTTAAAGGGGTCTGAATTAATGATAAGAATTATTCCATTATTTGTCTTTTCAAGTCTCAACTTTATTTGTGTTTCTCCATTTTTTGGTTCTCTTATGTAAGTTTCTCTTGGAAAGTATTTTGTTGATCCATCAAATCCCCACATTACACCGTTTTCGTGTGTGTGAGAAAACATGAAACCTAGTTGCTGTAATTGATCTTTTAGTTCTGATGAGATAAAGACTTCTTGTTTTGTTTGTGTTTCTGTTTGCATGGACATTATTATGGGAAGGGTTTAATAAATTGTTTTCCTATTTATTTTTATGGAAGAATTTTGTCAAGTTCTGATAAGTGTGCCATCTAAAGAAGAAGCGAATACTATTTCAGATGTTCTTATTAAGAAAAAACTTATTGCTGGATCTCTAATTATAAATGGTCCTTCAAGATATTGGTGGAAAGGTAAGATTGTAGAAAAAGAATATTGGAATATAATTGCATTTTCGATGATTAAAACCAAAAACGAGATTATTTCAGAAGTTAGAAAAGTTCATAGTGATGAATGCCCTATAATTGCATTCTCTAGACTGGATGGGAATGAAGATTTTTTGGAATGGATTAAAAAATATGTTGGATGAGTCTGAATTTAATGATTTTTACTTTAGTTTTAGGAGTAACTTTCATATGATAATACCTAGAATAGGTTTCATACATATCTTCATCAGATGAAAATTTCTCATGACCCTGTTTATCTTCATCTGTTAAATTTCCAAAAGTTGTTTCTTTTACATTAATAACCTTTGCTCTTGCAAATTCTTGACCAAGTCTAGAATCATTGATATAAATAAGAGAAATAATATTCCCTACAGAAATATTTTTCTCATCATTGACTCTCCAAGTCGTATTTTTCTTTTCTTCCAAAATTAACTTTGGGAGAGGTTCAAAAAATTTCAGAGTTTTCATAATGGGCCCAGAGGGATTTGAACCCTCGACCTTGTGGTTAAGAGCCACCTGCTCTACCATGCTGAGCCATGGGCCCCGACTTCAGTAATATTACTGTTAACAGTTATTAATTTATTACTTCTAGTAAAAATAATGATTAGTATGTCAATAACACCAGAAAATTTAGTAAGACACGAGCTCATCGGACTAGAAGTAGAGATAAAACAAAGTACTAATCCCTCGCAGAAAGGACTAGAAGGGAGAGTAATAGATGAATCGTTCAAAACACTAGAAATAGAGACAAAAACAGGAGAAAAGACTATTCCCAAAGAAAATACAACTTTTGTATTCACAATCCCCGACGGAAGTAAAGTTCAAGTTAACGGTAATCTATTGTTAGGGAGACCTGAAGATAGGATAAAAAAGAAGTTATCAAAATGGTAAAAAAAGTTAAGTTTTAATTCTTCTGGGATTCATTACTATTAGCAAAAAGCTTTTAAAATGTTAAGATAATAAGAATAGAGATGAAAAATATGAAAAACAAGACAAGAGATATAGGATATGATGTTAAACCTCCAGAAAAGACCTGTGAGGACCCAAATTGCCCATTTCATGGTACTCTACCTGTTAGAGGCAAAATTCTTGAGGGTTTAGTTAAATCTGAAAAGATGCAAAAAACTGTTATTGTTGAAAGAAAATATCTCCACTTTGTTCCAAAATATGAAAGATATGAAAGAAGACACAAAACTATTTCCGCTCACAGACCTGATTGTATACCCCTCAAAAGGGGAGACAAGGTTAAAATAGCTGAATGTAGACCTTTATCCAAAACAAAACACTTTGTTGTAATCGAAAAGATGAGTTAAATGAAACCATTAAAAGCAAATGTAACAAGAGGAATCCCAGTAGGAACAATGCTAGAATGCGCAGACAATACTGGAGCCAAGAAATTAGGTTTGATAGCCGTGAAAGGATATCATGGAAGAAAAAGTAGGTTACAATCTGCTGGTGTGGGAGATGTAGTTGTCTGTTCAGTCAAAAAAGGAACCAAAAAATGGAGAAAACAAGTCGTTAAAGCTCTTATAATCAGGCAAAAAAAGGAATACAGGAGAGCAGATGGTATGAGGATAAAATTCGAAGATAATGCTGCAATAATTGTTAATGATAAAAATGAACCTCAAGGTTCACAAATCAAAGGTCCTGTGGCTAGAGAAATTACTGGTAGATTTCTCTCTATTGGTAAAGTTTCAAGTTTTGTGGTGTAAAAAATGAAGTTTTGGTCTAAAAATTGGAAATCGTCTATACAACCTAGAAAACAAAGAAAATATATTTATAACGCTCCACTTCATGTCAAAAGAAAATTCCTCTCTGCTAATTTGTCGAAGGAATTAAGAAAAAAATATAATAGAAGATCGTTCCCTCTCAGAAAAGGAGATGAAGTAGAAGTTATGAGAGGAGAATTCAAAAAAAAGAAAGGGAAAATCAATAAAGTAGTTGTTAAAAAAACAAAGGTTTATATTGATGGTGTAATAAGAAAGAAAGTTGATGGTTCAGATATATCAGTTCATATTCATCCAAGTAATCTAAGAATAATAGAATTAGATCTGAATGATAAAAAAAGATTAAAGGCTTTGAATAAAAGTGTTAAGAGGAAAGAAAATGGTAAAAAGACACATGAAAAGACTGTCAGCACCAAAGTTCTGGCAAGTCAAAAGAAAGGAAGCAAAGTACGTAACAAGACCAAGACCAGGTCCTCATAAGTTAGATGGGTCTATACCTTTACAAATCTTGGTTAGAAACATACTTGGTTTAGTTGATACAGGTTCAGATGCTAAAAGAATGATAAAATCGGGTGATATTCTAGTCGATGGTAAATCTAGAAAAGATCATAAATATTCAGCAGGATTAATGGATGTTATATCGATTCCAAAAATGAAGAATAATTATAGAATAACTATTGATCATAAAGGGTTAAAAGTAATAGAATGTCCTGGAAAAGAAAGTAAAACAAAACTAGTTAGAATAGGGGATAAAACTCTAATTGAAAAAGGTAATGTTCAACTTAATCTTCATGATGGAAGAAATCTTATAGTTCAAGTAAAAAATCCTAAAAAACCAACAGAAGATGTTTACAAGACTGGTGATACATTACTCATAGAATTACCTAGTCAAAAAATTCTTGACCATTTCAAGTTTGAAAAAGGTAATTATGGATTATTAACAGGTGGTCAAAATAAAGGTGTTTTTACAAAAATTAAACAAACAATTGAAACCAGAAGTAGAGAACCAAATAAAGTCATTTGTGAAAAAGAAGGTAAAGAATTTGAAGCCATTAAAGATTATGTATTCATTGTTGGTAAAACCAAACCTGTAATTACATTAGAAGGTAAGTAATATGAATCCGATGCAAGAAATAAGAATAGAAAAAGTAACCCTGAATATGGGTTGTGCTGGAGATAAGATAAAGATTCAAAAATCCCAGAAGTTTTTAGAAAAACTCACAAATCAGAAGCCTTATGTTACTCTAACCAAAAAAAGAACTACATTTGGATCTACTAAAGGAAAAGCTATGGGAGTTAAGGTTACTTTGAGAAAAGAAAGGGCTGAAAATTTTTTAAAGGATGGATTCGAGTCTATTGACAAAAAAATAAAATCTAGTCAAGTTAATGATGGTAATTTTTCATTCGGAATAAAAGAAAGTATAGACATGCCAAATGTCAAGTATGATTCAGATATAGGGATTGTGGGATTGGATGTTTGTGTGACATTGGAAAGACCTGGATTTAGGATAAAAAGAAGAGGAATTAAACAAGCAAAAATCGGTAAAAAACATTTAATATCTAAAGAGCAAACTATTGATTGGATTAAAAATCATGGGGTGTCTATTGATGGATAGAGAGATGTTTGCATATGATATGATACTTAAATTGTCTGGTGTTATATTCAGAAAAGCTCAAATGGAAAAGAATTTTGAGAAAGTTTACAATGAAGTTTTTACTAAAATGGTTACTACTGATTTTGAGACTGATATGGATATGCTCGAGATATTCGGGAATGTTGGTGGGTAGAATGGCTGAAAGAAAATATGGTAAAGGAAAAATTAAATGCCGTCAGTGTGGAAGGACTGGTGGTATTATCCGTAAGTATGGATTGAATTATTGCAGACAATGTTTCAGGGAAGTCGCTAAGAGTATGGGATTTAGTAAGAATAGTTAGATTCTAATTCTACTTTAATTAATATTTTTTACTCAACTTCTATCTGTTCCTCATCAAAACCAAGTTTGACCAAAAGTTCTTTTATCTTCCTTAAATGATTTCCTTGCAATTCTATATTTCCTTCCTTATATGATCCGCCACAAGCTAATTTTCTTTTCAAGTCTTTCAGTACAGTCTTAGCCGAATCTTTAGATATTCCTTTAACTATTGTCACTGGTTTTCTGAATCTCCTTGTGGTAACATATGATTTTATTTTCTGGCTTTCTCTTTCAACAACTTCACATACACAAAGTTCTTTTGGTAAACCACATTTTTCACAAATTTCTCCTACCAATTCTTCACCACCGTTAACCTAGAATAAGTAAATACAAGATAAATATAATTTTTTTCACTCATTTGTTCTTTCTCTCTCATTTTTTAATGTTAGTAACCTTGCAATATCTCGTCTTATAATTTTTATTCTACCAGGGTTCTTGATATTCCCACCCATCTCAATATTTCCCCTTTCTTTTAATAATTCTAATTTTAGTTCTTTTAACCTTTTCTCTTGATCAGTTAATTTTAATTTTCTAATTTCCTTTATCCTCATGATAATCACTTTTTAGATTTTTTCGGTTTCTTTACTTTAGTTACTATCTTCTTCTTAGATTTCTTAGTTGTCTTTTTCTTGGGTTCAGGTTTCTTCTTTTTTTCTTTAACAATTTTCTTATTGTTCCCAGTCTTTTTAGATGATTTCTCTTTTGGTTTAGCTTTTTCTAATTTGACTTTTTTCTTCTTTTCAGTAGATTTCTCTTTTTCTTCAACTTTCTCTTCTTCCTTTTCTTCTTCAACAACCTCAGACCTTTCTCTTAATTTCTCGTTTAACTCGGAAATTTTCCCAGATAGAGCTTCAGGCATATCTTTCATTATCTCAACTTTTACACCAATTGTTCCTAGTTTAACAACAGCCTTAGCAAATCCCTTATCAAGAATATTATCAGCATAATAACCAGAATGTTTAATATAACCTAATTTAAATTTTTGGAATCTTCCTCTTTCTCCTCCAACTTTTCCACCAACTTTAATTTGAACACCAACAGCACCATTTTTCATAATCTCGTTAATATAAAAATTAACTACTTTTTTATAGAATGATCCCCTTTCAACAGTACTTGCAATTCTGCTTGCAACCACTTGCGCATTCAAAAATTGATTTTCTATTTCTTTAACATCAAGCATAGGATTTTCTAATCCAAAGTTTTCTTTAATATCCTCTGTAATTTCTTTTATAATTCTACCAGATCTTCCAATAACCAGACCAGGTCTACTGGCATGAACAATTATTCTTGTACCTAATGGTGTTCTTTGGATTTCAATATGACTATAACCAGCCTTTTCAAACCTTTTCTTCAAATAATCTTCTATCTGAACTTCTTTTATACCTTCCTTGATAAAATATGATTCTATTGCCATTATCTCTCCTCAAGCTCTAGTTTTAATTCACAGATTTTAGCCCTTCTTCCACGATGTGTCCATCTACTCTTAGGAAGCATAAACCCAAATGTTTTGTTTGTTTGAGCATGTCTTACAAATAGTTTTTCTGTATCCAAACCTTTTGCTTCTGCATTTGCTTCACAATCTCTTATCAGATTAAGTATTTCTTCTGAAGCTTTTGTAAAGTATCTCCCGTTAATGTTTCTCTTTTCTTCAAGTAATTCATTCAATAAAGTTTTAGCTTTTCTAACCGGTTTGTTCTTGATATGTTTAAACAAAACTACGGAATCTTTCCTTGAAATCCGTGCTAAAGGTCTTGATGCCTTTGCTATTTTTTCTTGTTTCATTCTTATTACCATAATTTATTTCAAAGGTATGTGTTTACTTCCTCTTGTAGCACCTGCTCCAGGGCTAGAATGCTTTACTCTTCCTCTTGTTAAAGAGAATTCACCTAATCTATGACCTAACATTTCAGGTGTAATTGTAACTCTAATAAACTCTTTCCCATTAAACACTCCTAATTTTGCATCAAGCATCTGTGGGATAATAACCATATCTCTTTCATGAGTTTTGTGAAACTTATCTGGTTTTTCTTTAATTTTTTCCAATAAACCTCTCTGTCTATCACTAAATCCTCTCTTCATACTTCTTCTTTCACGGCTAGGGATGATTCTACTAAACTCATCTAGACTCATGTCTCTTAATTCTTCTAATTTTTTTCCTTTGTAGTAAAATTCTCTGGCCATATTCTCACTTATTTACAATAATACATATAAACTTACTTCCTCTTTCTCCTACCGGTTCTTCTAGATGCCACCGACCCTACCTTTCTTCCAGGTGGTGCATGTCTACTTACAGATTTTGGAATACCCGGTCTAGTTTTACCACCAAATGGATGATCTACCGGATTCATTTTACAACCACTAACAATTGGATATAATTTGTTTCTTGCCTTTTTAGCATAGTATTTCTTTCCTGCCTTAATCCATGGCTTTTCTCTTCTACCAGAACCAGCAGGTATACCTATTGATACAAGACATTTCCCATCTATTTCCTTGGTTTTTCCTGATGAAAGTTTAATTCTAATCTTATTTTTGACTTCTCCTACAACTACTGCAAAACTTCCAGAACTTCTACAAAGTTTAGGACCTGATCCAGGTCTGTTCTCTATTCCAAATATTCTCAATCCTTCTGTAACTTTACCTACAGGGACAACACTACCTATACTTAATCCAGTCCCATAATTAATAACATCACCAACTTTCACTCCACCTGGTGCAATTTGAAATCTTTTTGAACCATCTGGAAATTCGATAATCATTAATGGGGCATTTCTTGAAGGATCATGAATTATATCTGTTATTAACCCACTCTTGATACCCGGAGAAAGATTATAACTGACTTTACCTGCATATCTATGACTAGGTGCTCGATATCTTGGTCCTCCCTTTCCTCTTGCTCTTTGAATTATTCTTTTTCCCATCTACTCACCTAAATTATTCCTAACCTGACAGCAACATCAGCCGCTTGGAACTCTGGTTTAAGTTTAATGAACGCTTTTTTTCTCCCTGTTCTTGTGACAAGTGTGTTGATACTTTCAACCTTAGCTTTGAATTCCTGTTCAAAAGCCTGTTTTATCTGATTTTTTGTAGATTTTCTATCAACAATAAACACTAATTTATTCTCTCTTTCCACTAGACCTATGCTCTTCTCTGTCATATGTGGGTATCTGAGTATTTTATACGGATCCATTTTCAAAACCTTCCAATGATTTTAATGCTGATTTAGAGTATATAATCAATCTACCTGGGTTAGATCCTGGTGCTAGGTCTTTGATTGTTAATTCATCGATTAATCTTACATCAACACCTGAAATATTTTTACCTGCTTTCAATATCCCTTTGTCTTCTGTTACTACAAACAATGGTCCTACTTTTCTTTTGTATTTTCTTCCTCTTGTTTTTCCTCTTCCTTTTCTTACTTTCTTCTCTTTAGTTCTTTCAAGTTCTTTTTCCAGTCCCAGATTAGTTAATAATTCTCTAACATCTTTTGTTTTTTTAAGTGAATGAACATTATCCTTGACAACTAGCGGAAGTTTTATACCATCAATCACATGACCTCTTTCTCTGACATAATCTGATAAAGCTGTAGCTGCAAATGCAGATTTGAATGCGAGTAGATTTTCTTTCCTGTTTATTTTTTGAATCCAAATTTTCATTGTTTTTGGGGGATGAGCTCTTCTACCTTTGACTGCCTGTGGAACTCTCCTTACTCTATAATTTAAAAAACCAGAACCATGAATTCTTGGTAGTCTGGCACGAGAAATATTAATCATTGTATGCCTGACACGTCTTTTACCATGATAATGAACAGATGTTCTTTTACCTGCCATCGGATCAGAACCATATGGTTGTCTGAGTAGACCTTGTAAAGAAAGAAATGATCTTTTGATTATATCTGACCTGACTTCTTGGGTAAATATTTCTGGTAATTCTATTTGTGATGAGGATTTTCCCTTAAGATCTAGAACATTGACTTTCATAAATTCACCTTATTATCTCCTTGACATCTACCGGAACTATAGGTTTTTTACCCACTCTTGTTCCATGCCTTAAAATAATTAGTCTTTTTCTTGGACCAGGGATTGATCCTTCAATAATCATATAATTTCCTTTAATTACACCATACTTTGTAAAACCAGATTTAGGGGTCACTTCTTCTCCTTCTTCTCCGATTTTTATTATTCTTTTGTTGTATTCTGTCCTTTTCCAAAAACCCATTTGTCCAGCCTGAGGAACTGTCCATTTAATCATTCTTGGGGTCTCTGAACCCATTGTTCCGACATGTCTCCTTTTACCATGTTGTTTTCTACCTCTAATCTTTACTCCAAATCTCTTGACAGGTCCTTGCCAACCCTTTCCTTTTGTTACTCCAATCACATCAATGTATTCTCCTTCCTTGAAGATGTCATTAGATTTGATTTCTTTACCTAGAATCTCCTTAGAATAATTGAACTTTTCACTAGTATCACTCCCCGAGAGTTCTATTTCAAAGATTTCTGGTCTTTTTTTACCTAGTCCTGAAGTCCTTGGTTGAGTCTTGACTATTAGCCTGACTTTCTTGATCTCTTCAAGATTTTTTTCTATTTCTTTTAATTTTTCTTTGTAATCGGATTTTCCTACTTTAATCTTTCTTTTCAAGTCTTTGTCTTTAGTCAATTTTTCATCCCAAATTTCAGAGAAAGTATAGAAACCATTTGTATTTTGTTTATAGAAACGGGCACCAAGAACAAAAAGAGAAGGACAATCCAAAATCGTAGCAGGAACACAGATTTGTTCTCCTTGAGTTGCAGAACCTTTTTTATTATCAATGATTAGGATTTGAGTCATACCAGCCTTATAGCCAGCAAAACCTGAGATTTGAAGTTTGTCACTATCTTTCCAATATCTAACTCTAGGATAGATTCTTCTGGTTCTTTTCTTTGGTACAAATGCTAATGACCCTGATCTTGGTCTCCTTACTTCTGGCATTGATTATCACTCACTAAAATTGTATAAGAAACTTTATAAAGGTTTTTACTTATTTTTGTTCTAACTTTAGTTTTGTTGAAATAAAGGGATTTTAGATGAGTTAGGATTTTGGAAAATTCTTAAAAGTGAGATATGGATAAAAATAGGTGTTATTAAAGTCTTTCGATTATTTTCAATATTTCTTGAGACCTTTCTGGATTAAGTGAAATCTCTACTCCATAATGAGTTGGTTTTGATATAATAAACCCATTCCTGATCAAATCATTTAGTAATTTTTCAACTCTCCTTCCATTTCTCTTGATTTTATTAGAAACCCACTTAATTATTGTATCTTGCGGTATATGTGAAGCCTTCCATTTTCTTTTTCTTGCTAATTTATCCAAAATTGTAGATCTAACTTGTTCATCTGACAGTTCTTTTCTTGCCATATAGTACACTTTTGATACCTTTGAAAGGTATATATTTAAATACTTATCTACTAATATTACTATAATTAAAATGTAATCATGGGAGTATATAGGTAATATCTATGGAAGAAAAGTCTATCCTAATAGAAGCATTCGGCAACTCTCCGAAAATGAGAATAATAGACTTTTTTCTAGATAACAAATTATTCGACTTCAGCAAGAAAGAGATTATAGAGGAACTTGGAATGAGTAAGACTACATTCTATAAAGTTTGGGATGATATTGAAAAGTTCGGAATTGTCGAGATATCAAGAAAATATGGAAAAACAAAATTATACAAACTGAACAGAGAAAATCCAATAGTCAAAGGACTTGTAAAAATAGAAAGAAATCTCATTCGAGAATCTATACCAAAATCAGAAAAAATCAGGATTCCTGTTAAAGTCTAACCTAATCTTTTTAACTTTCCTACAACAATATCTATGTCATGGATGAATGTGTATTTTGCAAAATAATCAAAGGAGAAATTCCATCCCATAAAGTCTATGAGGATGATGATTGTGTAGCTTTTCTTGACGTTATGCCCAGGAGTAAAGGTATGTGTCTGGTTGTTCCGAAGAAACATTATGTATTTTTTGACGATGATTTTGACACTTCTTCCAAAGTGTTTGACGCTGCATTAATAGTAGGAGAAAAAATCAAAAAATCACTAGAACCATTAACAGTGTTTTTCTCGGCGATACAAGCACAAGTCCCACATTTTCATGTCCGTGTTTATCCTGTTTACAAAGATCAAATCCCACTTGGTGAGAATAAACCAATCGAGACAAACGAAGGAGAACTAAAAGAATTGACTGACAAAATTAAATCAGTAGAAGTTGAATGGAAACCCGAGCAAAAAGTAGTTGAAGTAATTAAAGAAGTAATCGTTGAAAAAGAACCTGAGCCAAAGACTAAAGAAGAAATTGAAGAAAAAATCAAAAAGGAAAAAGAAGATGAATTCTGGAGAAAAAGAGATATGGAGATGGCTTGAATGGATAATCAATTAGATCTTGAAGAGTTATCTAAATTTTTAGTCAAAGCCAAAATCCAAAGTTATGCTGGAGACGGAAAAAAAGTTCAATCCCAAAGACCAGGTTTCAATGAATTGGAATTTTCTGAAGGAGACTGGAATTATAGAGATAGTTACTCTGGTTTTTATTCTGCCCCAGGTCAGGAAATAGTAAGGTATAAAGGAAAACCTGTATGGTCAATGGTTTACAGTGGTGGAATGAATCAGAAATATCATGGCAATTTTGATTTTTCCAAACAAACATTTGGATTTCTAAAAAAAGCATTAAAACTAGTCGAAGAATCTAAACCATTTAGAGGTCCTGAAAATTTCAAGGAAGAAAACTACAAGTATGTGAATGAAGTAGAAGGTGATATCAAATCTTTCAAAGGGACTGAAAAAATATTTTACAAAGACGAAGAAGTTTTTATACAAGATTATATTGGTGGGTTAGTTGTTGGGGTAGAGTAAATGGATGATTGTATATTTTGTAAAATTGTTAAAGGTGAAGTACCATGTCATAAGATATGGGAAGATGAAAAACACTTAGCATTTCTTGGAATTTTTCCCAACACAGAAGGTATGACTGTCGTGATTCCAAAAAAACATTATTCAAGTTACGCATTTGATTTACCAGAAGATGGCCTAAAAGATTTAGTCGTTGCAGCAAAAAAAGTTGGGAAATTACTCGATAAAAAACTAGAAGATGTTGGAAGAACAGCAATAGTGTTCGAAGGATTTGGAGTTGATCATGTTCATGCTAAACTATTCCCTATGCATGGAACAGACGATATGAAGAACTGGAAACCTATACATTCAACAATCAATAAATATTTTGATAAATATGAAGGTTATGTTTCATCCCATGACTCTGAGAGAGCAGATGATGAAAAGTTAGCAGAACTTGCAAAAAAGATTAGAGAAAAAGTTTAAAAGAATACTGGGATAATATCATGATTGAGCACCGGTAGTCCAGTCTGGTTAAGATACCGGCCTTCCAAGCCGGCGAGGTGGGTTCAAATCCCACCCGGTGCATTTCTTCTTTAACAATCAAATACTTTTTTACCTTCCTAAATCCAATTGTTAAGTATGTATGAAATAGTCACAGGCCGTTCACCAAAAGATCTTAAGAAGTTCGGAATAGAAGGGACTGGTTATCTTGGAAAACATATTGTTGGAAAAGGAAATGATGCTCACTTGACAAATAAAATTCTAATAGATTTTTTACGACCACACGTAATTTTAATCGCGGGTAAGAGAGGTTCGGGAAAATCCTACTCATCTGCTGTCCTAGCCGAAGAAATGTCATTACTTCCACCAGAATTATCACAAAACCTTTCAACAGTCATGATTGACACTATGGGTATATTCTGGAGTATGAAATATCCTAACGATGATCAAACTCTTCTCCTCGATAAATGGGGAATGAAACCTAAAGGGCTGAAAGATAAAATCAAACATTATGTCCCATACAAGCAAAAACAAGAATTCGAAGAATCAGAAATACCAGTTGATTTTGGGATATCTATTCAAGCAAATGAGTTCACACCAGAAGACTGGTCTTTAGCATTTAACCTTCCATTAACCAACCCCATTTCTCTAGGCTTACAAAAAACAGTCAATCGATTACAAGAGTCAGGAGAAAAATTCATGATTGATGATTTAATAACAAAAATAAAAGATGACCGGTTGTTAGATACACATGTCAAATCCTCTTTAGAAAATATGCTAACAATCGCTGATCAATGGGGAGTATTTGGAGAAGAAGGAGTAAAAATAGAAGACATAGTAAAACCAGGAACAATTAATGTGTTTGACGTTTCAAGATTACGAGCAACAGAAGCATGGTCTGTGAGAAATCTTTTGGTAGCGTTAATTTGCAGAAAGATCTATCGACAACGAGTCATCGCAAGAAAACAAGAAGAACTTGCAAAAATGGGAGAAATCAAACTTGAAAAAAGATATCCTATGGTCTGGTTGATTATGGATGAAGCACATCAATTCATTCCAGCAGATACAACAACTGTTTCATCCCGTCCGATTCTTGACATAGTAAAGCAAGGTCGAGAGCCTGGAATAAGTTTTGTTCCAATAACCCAGATGCCAAACAAGATACATCCAGAAGTCATCTCACAATGTGATATGGTTATTTCTCATAGGTTAACATCAAAGAATGATTTAGATGCATTACAAGCAGTTATGCAAAACTATCTTATGGAAGACATGACAAAATCAATTAACTCATTACCAAAATGGAAAGGTTCAGCAATTATTCTAGACGATAATTCAGAAAGAATTTATCCAGTCCAAGTAAGACCTAGATTTAGTTGGCATGCTGGAGAATCGGCCATAGCAAAAATAAAATCATAAAAGAAAAATATTCTCGCCATCCTTGTTTATCTTGCCTGTCTCAAGTAATCTTGTTTTAATCTTCTCATAATTTTCTGAGTTGATGTTCAAGATTTGTGCCATCTTAAAGACTTTCTCTTCGATCACACAACCTTCTTCTTCACAGCCTTGTTTTATCAGATTAAGTACAACATCTTCTTTATTTATTTTTATCACCTATTTTTATTCTGCTTAAAAAAAAAGAAAAAAGGGAGGGGGGTGTATTTCATATAGAAATAATCTCCCTTTAAGCATTATCTTATGATATCAATCCCAAGAGCTTGGTCAAGTTCTCTAACAACAGGTCTTTCTCGTGCGATTGGTCCCAATATATATGGTGATTTAACTCCAGTCATTATTGTTATTACTTGTATTTTTCCTGAGAACTCTGGTAGAATTCTTGCTCCCCATATTACTTGAGCGGATGGATCTAAATTTTGTGAAACTGCTTCACCTATTGCATTCACTTCATCTAATTTAAGATCATTTCCACCTGTTATATGGATTAATGCTCCTTGCGCTCCAGTATAATCTACATCCAATAATGGATTGGTCAACGCTTTTGTTACTGCATCTATTGCTCTATCTGAGCTATTACTTTCACCAACTCCTAATGCTGCAACACCGCCTGTATGCATAATTGCTTTAACATCGGCATAATCTACATTAACTAGGGATGGTAGTGTTATTGTTTCTGTTATTCCTTTTACCATACTTGCGATTAGTTCATCTGCAACTGCAAAAGCTTGTTGTAATGGAAGATTACCTGCATATTTTAGCAATCTATCATTCTCTATAACAATCACAGTATCTGAAACTTGTCTTAATTGGGCTAAACCTTCCTCTGCTTTTGCGATTCTTGAACCTTCAATCTTGAAAGGCATTGTTGCAACTCCTATCACAATCGAACCCATTGACTTTGCCATCTCTGCAATTACTGGTGCTGCTCCTGTTCCTGTTCCTCCACCTTCACCTACACATATGAATGCAAGATCTGTTCCTTCCATTGCTGCTTTAATTTCATTTCTTGCTTCTTCTGCTGCTTTTCTTCCAATTTCAGGATAACCACCTGCACCTAAACCTCTTGTCAATTCTTTTCCTATAAGAATCTTTTTGTCGGCTTTACCAACAGTTAGATGTTTGGCATCAGTATTCAAAGATACAGTAACTGCACCTTGAACTCCCATTTCTGATAATCTAGTCACAGTATTCTGACCTGCACCACCACAACCAAAAACTACAATTTTAGCTTTTTTGACAGAGAAACCAAATTCCTCTTCAGCAAGTTTAAAATAGTCTAAGTTAGTTTTTGTTGCACCGGATGAAGTCTGAAATTTAAACCTGTCTTCAGGTCCACAAGATTGACTATTCTCCTGTGGCATATTTTGACCACTTTGTTGTGGCATTCTATTCAATGCATTTTCTAGTATCGAATTCATTACACCCATCCTCCTATTTTTTCAAACATATATTTCATTTAAACGAAATTCTTTTAATCCCGTTTCTTGAATATTCCAGTAAGGAATAAGTTCCAAATTCCAAAAGTTAGTTCCAACTAATCTAAGATAAGAGTTTAAGAGAGAGAATAAGTTAAGTTCCAATTATTATTTTCTTTACTATATTTAAATTAATTCCTATACTATAGAACCATTTTTTCTATTGGATTTCATGTGGAGATAGTGTAATGTTACCTTAGTTTCTCATGGATTTCCTATGGAGATTAAACAATATAAATAAGGTTTTAAAACCCAGAGATACTATTATAGTAAGGAAAAACATGAAAAAAATCTTACTTTTCTTAACAATTTTTGTTGTAAGTTTTACCTTAGTCTCAGCCAGATACGAATCATTCATCAATGTCGTGGGAGTAGATAATCATGGAAGAGGAATCATGGGAAATGTTACAGTTGAGATTCAACCAGGAAAAGGAAGAGTGTTAGTTGATACAACCCCACTTCAAGGAATATATACACAAGACTCAGAAAGAATTGCAGTCAAAGTAACATCAGATATAACTGGATTTGATTTCTCTGAATATGATGTAATCTACAGTATAATTACAAGTAATGCTCATGTAATAGATGGTCCCTCTGCTGGCGGGGCGTTAGCACTTGCAACAATTGCTGCTATTGAAGAAAAGGAAATAAGTCACAATATTGCAATGACTGGAACAATTGGAGAAGATGGATCTATTGGAGAGGTTGGGGAAATCTTAGCAAAGGCCAAAGCAGCTGCAGATAATGGGGTAACTATGTTTCTTATCCCAAAAGGTCAATCTATTCAAAATCAATATGTAAAAAGAATCAAAAAACCACAACCAGGATGGCATATTGAAACAATCGAACCTGTTAGTGTTAATGTTATTGAATATGCTAAAGATAATTGGGGAATGAATGTTTATGAAGTATCTAATATCAGAGAAGTGATGAATTATGCGTTTGGAAAAATACCAGACGGGAACAAAAATAACACAGGAATTGTTGATGATGCAATCTTGATAAAATTTAGTTCACCTGTTGATGATTACAATGACTTTGGTTGGATGGTAAAAGATGGATTGACAAAATCTGAAAATAATTATGAAAATGTTTTGAACAAACTAGAAGAATCTCAACTTCCAGGAGATACTAAAATTATTTTAACCGAACTCATGAAAAGATCTGAAGATTATCTGGAAAGTGGAAAGGAAATAGAAGGTCAAGGTTATGTTTACTCTTCAGCAAATGAAGCTTTCAAGTCAACGATAACAAGTAATGTTGTTGATGATCTAATCAATTATTACTCTTCTTATGACCAGACAGAATATTTAACAAACCGTATTGAAGAAATATGGAGTGAGATAGAAGAAACAAAACAAGAAGTTTCAAAAAAAACAGATAAAATTATTTGTGATCCTGATAATTTTGAATGGGCTGTTGCAGCAAGACACAGAATAACTTATGCCGAAAACAGAGTGAGTTTAATAGATTTAGAAGACGTTAATCCAATAGAAGTGTTTTATAAAATCAATACGGCAAAAGAATGGATTGAGATATCAAAAAGTTTTATGAAAAAGACAGTATATCGTTCTGCTGGAACAGATTGTTTGGAAAACTTTAAAGAACAGGCGGAAAGTATTGTGAAGGAAGTGGAGAATCAAATACTTCTTGAGAAATCTATGGGATATGATGATTCTGGAGATAGCGAGTGGTATCTTGACGCAGCAAAAACTGAACTAGAACAGGGATGGTATATCACAGCAATTTATGATGCAATTTCTGCGAAAACAAGAGTGAAAGTAGGATCAATTTATAAAAACAAAGAAGTAGATGAGATTTATTCATATTTTAACCAAAAGGAAGTTATAACTCAAGACTTGATTGGGACAATATTTCTTGAAAATTCCTACTATAATATTTACCGTGCTGTTAAGGATGATTCCAAAAATGATGCTGATCTTGCGATGCAAATGTTAGTGTTAGCTGAAGAAACAAATAATGTTTACCAAGATATCAAGAGCGAGATTGGTAATCCATTATTTAACTGGTCGATCGACTGGAATTTTAAAATAACAGAAGAAGATTATGATACAATCCTAGCAGTAGTTTTTGTGGTTCTTGTTTTGTATATACTTAGATTGTCAGTTAAAGTTAGGAAATTGGAAAGAAAACTTGGGATGAGAAGGAAGGGAAGGAAATTGAGATAGACTCTGTAGACGAACATAATATTTTTAAGATTACTATTTAGTAATAAATATTGATTGAATGATTAGATTTGTTAAAGATTTCGAAACTGTCGTAAAACATAATCTTTATTTAGTTTTATATTCATTAGAACAGTATCCTAGTTATTCAGAACATGGATATGATTGTCCTATTCCCAAAGGTGTGGATCCAGAAAATCCACCAGAAGATGAAGAATTAAAGGAATTAATTAGGGGAGAAATAAGAAGCAGTTGGAATAACTATACTTCTCTAATTGAAAGATATAATCATGCTTGGGTAAGGTTGCTGGATTTGGGTTTATCAAATACAGCAAAAGAAATATATGGATATGAACCTGACATAGATTTACTTATAGTCCCTACAGAATATGGACCGGGAGCTGGGCCGAGGAATGGAGAAATAGACTCCAAACTGCTTGTGTACTTATTTTCTGAGAGAGCAATCAGATATCGAGGAAGTCCTGAAGTTAGTCTTTTGCATGAAGTAGTATCTCATGCATGGTCAATGGAAATGAGAAAAAATACACCTATAAGTGAAGAATTTTCTGAGCAACATCCTGTGAAAGAAAGGGTTATGGATTTATTGACAAGAGAATTTGGTGTAAGATTAGGTTTGGGTAGTTATAGTGATTTTGTTATACAAGATGTTATACAAGAAAGAAGAATAGAAGTTGCTAATAAAGTAGATCCATATTTCTATAATGATCCAAAAGACCCTTCAAAAGGTTTAAAACATCCAAGAGACATTAAAACTTTCTTCAAAGAAGTAATTGATAATTTGTGATTCAATAAGAGATGCAATCCTACTGAAAAGATAAATCCATCCAAATACATTTCATTTCATGACTAAAGAAAAATTGAAAAAAATTATAAAAAATCTTCAGAGTGATGAGAAAGTTAGAAAAAAAGTTAAACAAAGAATTCAAGAATTCCAGAAAAAAAACCAAGAAGATAACAAGTCATGGTTTGATGAACTTTGTTTTTGTATACTCACTGCTAATTTTTCGGCGAGAAAGGGAATAGAAATTCAAAATTATCTGTCAAGAGTGGATGGTTTCGGACAAATGTCCCAAGAAAAACTAATCCAAGTCCTTCAAAGACTAGGTCATAGG
Organism: Candidatus Aenigmatarchaeota archaeon; assembly: GCA_017610225.1. The sequence goes on from JAFCCM010000019.1 coordinate 25,295, forward strand.
TTCTACCAGAGGCGTGGGGAGTTTATAGTAGAAGCAAGGAAACATCGAAGAATCAAGGACATCGTTAGTAAATTCAAGTGTGAGAGCGAAGCAAGAGAATGGTTAGTCAAAAGCATTAAAGGTATAGGCTACAAAGAAGCAAGTCATTTTCTTAGGAATGTTGGTTATCATAACATCGGAATACTTGATAGACATGTTCTTCATGTCTTGAATGATCATGGTCTTATCGACGAGATTCCTAAAAGTCTTACACCTAAAAAATACAAAGAAATCGAGAAGATTATTCTTGAATTTGCAAAGGAAATGAAGGTACTTCCAAGTGAAATGGACCTTTATTTGTGGTATAGTAAAACTGGAGAAGTGTTGAAGTAAATTTAACCTTTTTCAAACCTTTCAACGCCATTTGAACTTTCATTTTTTCTTTTTATTTCATCTATAATATGACTTATACCATATCCTATACCACCCAGAAAAACAAGAATACAAATTGCACCAATTGTTAAATGAACATCAATACTTCTGTATACTTCTTGTTCTAGACCTCTACTCAATTCATAAAGTTGAGTTGTATTATACATATACAGTAAATTAATATAAGTATTTTTATTTTTAGTGTTTAATATCAAACAGAAAAAAAATTCTCATCAACCAATAGTAACTCAATTGTATATTACAAACAACAAATTGATTTTAAATCAAAAACCCAAATCCTATAACATTATTTGAAAAGGAGTATTTTCTTTTCTAGGATCTATCAATTATGGGTCCGAACACAATAATTTACGAGGGGGTTGTAATAGTATCTAAGCGAATTGTTAGCGTTAAGAACGACGACGGTAACATTATTAAATTTGAGAAAAATAAAATCACTGAAAGTATTTGGAAAGCAGTTGAATCAGTTGGTGGAGAAGATAAAGAACTTACTGAAAAACTTACTGACCAAGTAGTCGAACTATTAAAACAAAAACTTAAACCAAAACAAATACCAACAAAAGAAGAAATTCTTAACACAACAGAAAAAGTTCTTATTGAAAGTGGTCATGCAAAGACAGCAAAAGCTTTCATATTATTACATCAGAAAAGAGTTGAATTTAGAAGAGCGAAAAATATTCTTGGTGTGGAAGATGATCTGGGTTTATCACTCAATGCATTAGTTGTTATGAAGAATCGTTATTTAAGAAAGAATGAACATGGTGAAGTAATTGAAACTCCAAGGCAATCATTTGAACGTGTTGCCAAAGCAATAGCACAAGGTGATAAACTATATAAGAAATCTAGTAAAGAAATCAAACAGGTAGAAAAAGAATTTCTTGATATGATGGTCAATCTTGAGTTTCTCCCAAACTCACCTACAATGATGAATGCTGGAACAAGACATGGAACATTGTCTGCATGTTTTGTTTTGCCAGTTGAAGATTCTGTTGAAAGTATATTTGGGACATTGAGAGATGCAGCATTAGTTCAGAAATCTGGGGGTGGTGCTGGTTATAGTTTCTCAAGACTTAGACCAAGAGAAGATGTTGTTCAGACAACTGGTGGAATAGCCGCAGGTCCATTATTTTTTATTAACGCGTTTGACTCTGCACTAAAAGGAATAAAGCAGGGAATGAAAAGATATAGCACTAATATGGGAATACTTAGAGTAGATCATCCAGATATTCTTGATTTTATTATGGCTAAAGAAACAGAAGGTGTATTAAGTACATTTAATCTTTCTGTTGGTATTACTGATAAATTCATGAAGGCTGTTTATAATGATGGGGAATATGAATTACTAAATCCAAGAGACAATAAAATCATAAAAAAGATGAAGGCTCGTGCTATCTGGAATCTAATAATTACAATGGCGTGGAAGAACGGGGAACCTGGTATTATATTCATTGACAAGATGAATAAAGATAATCCAACTCCTAACGTTGGTGAAATTGAATCAACCAATCCTTGTGGTGAACAACCTTTGCTTCCTTATGAATCCTGTAACCTTGGATCGATCAACCTAAAAAATATGCTGAAAGGAAAAAATGGGAATGCTAAAATTGACTGGGATAAACTAAGAGAAACTACAATGAAATCTGTTCATTTTTTGGATAATATAATTGACTTAAACAAATATCCGATTAAAAAAATCGAAGAAGTAACCAAATCCAATCGTAAGATAGGTTTGGGTGTGATGGGCTTTGCTGATATGTTAATAGAACTAGCAGTACCATACAACTCGGAAGAAGCTGAAAGACTTGCAAAGAAAATTATGAAGTTTATTAAAGATGTAGCAATAGAATCTAGTGAAAAATTAGGAAAGGAAAGAGGATCATTTCCAAATTTCAAAGGAAGCATTTGGGAAAAGAAAGGATATAAACACATAAGAAATGCAACATTAACAACAATAGCTCCAACAAGCAATATCAGTATAGTTGCAGGATGTTCTTCAAGTATAGAACCGTTGTTTGCGATATCTTATATAAGAAATGTTGCTAACAGTCTTGGTCAAAATTTAATTGAAACTAATCCTTTATTCGAAAAGATTGCAATTCAAGGAGGATTTTATTCTGATGAACTGATGGAAGAAATTCTTTCACAAGGTTCTATCCAAAACATTAAAGGAATCCCAGAAAGTGTTAGAATGGTTTTTGTTACTGCTCATGATATTTCACCAGAGTGGCATGTAAAGATGCAGGCAGCTTTCCAGAAGTATACTGACAATGCTGTATCCAAGACAATTAACTTTCCTAACTATACCACTCCGGATGATATTGAAAATGCATACAAACTTGCATATGATCTTGGTTGCAAAGGTATTACTGTTTATAGGGATGGAAGCAGGAAGTTCCAGATTATCAAAAATTCTCATAAAGAAAAAAAACTAGTACATATTGGAAAGAAACCACTTATTGTTGATTCAGGTTATGCTGGTGGTTGTACTCATTGTAAAATTTGAGGTGTATAATTCATGGCTATAAGAAAATTAACTAAAGTTAAAAAAAGAGATGGTAGAATCGTTAGGTTTGATAGGAAAAAAATTGAGAATGCCATTTTTAAAGCTGCTCAGACTTTGGGTGGTAAGAATAGAAGTATTGCAGAAGAATTATCATACAAAGTTGTTGATATTGTTAAAGAACAAACACCAGCAGGTAAAACACCAACTGTTGAAGATGTCCAAGACGGGGTTGAAAAAGTTTTAATAGAAGAGGGTCATGCAAGAACAGCAAAGTGCTATATTCTCTATCGTCAAAAAAGAGCAGAGATAAGAAAAACCAAATCATTGTTAGGAATAGAAGATGATCTTAAGTTATCATTGAACGCAATAACAGTCCTTCAAAAAAGATATCTAAGAAGAGATGGTTATGGAAAAGTAATTGAAACTCCTAGGCAAATGTTTGAACGTGTTGCAAAAGCTGTAGCGTCAGCAGAAAAAAAGTTTAAAACATCTAGAGAAGAACAAAAAAAAATTGAACAGGAATTTTTCAGGATGATGAGTACTTTTGAATTTCTTCCCAACTCACCAACACTTATGAACGCTGGAACTGGAACTGGTCTATCACTATCTGCATGTTTTGTTCTACCAATTGAAGATTCTATCGCAGATATATTTGAAACAATGAAAAACATGGCAATAATACATCAGAGTGGTGGTGGGACAGGATTCACATTTAATCACCTCAGACCTGCAGGAGATATTGTTAAAAAAGCGAGTGGTGTTGCTTCTGGTCCTATTTCATTTATGAGAGCATTTAATTCATCGACAGAAATTATAAAGCAAGGTGGATGTATTTCAACCAACAGTCTTGTAAGAACTAATAATGGAATTTTACCTATTGGCAATCTATTGAACTGTCCGCCTCTAGGCCAGAATTTTACAAAACATCTTGTCTATGATGGAAAAATGTTTAACAATGTATTTGTTTCAATGGACAA
>JAFCCM010000086.1 GCA_017610225.1 Candidatus Aenigmatarchaeota archaeon
GATAACACATTTTAAATTCTACCTGCATTGATCCTTGGTTTGTTAAAATATTTTCTCCTGGTTTTGGTACTGGTAATCCACCATAGCATGTTTGTTGATTTAAAGGTGTACTACATACCAAGTCACAATTGTCATTATCATCTGTTTCTGACATTTGTATCCAATCTCCTGACCATTGAGTTCCTGACCAGCCTCTAAACAACATTTGATCTTCTATGTCAATCTTGTTTGTTATTGGACATATTGATGCACCATTAGGGTCATAAAGATCTCTACCTGATAAGTACATCCACATATTGACACCACCTTCTGCCAAATTCTTGAGTACTAGGTGATTTGTTGAATGTACACAATCTCCTGGATTACCTGATTCAAATGCAATTGGTTCATGATTGTCTGTATCAACACTCAAACTTAGAGCTGGGTTGAAAAACCATGTCTCCATATGTGTTGCGTCTGTTGCTTGACTTGCTATGTTATATATTGTTATTTCAATATTCTCGTCACCATACCAATCTGTAAAACCAGTTGGTGGTGTGTTATCAGCCGGTTGAACTGTCAACAAACAAGTAAAATATTTGTCTGTCAATGGATTAAATTCACCCAAACCGTTGCAGTAACCAATTTCATCAAACAAAGCAAATAATGCGTCTATTACTTCACCAGTTATTTCATTATTTTCTGGGTTATTCCAACCACCTGTAGGTAATTGTTGATCTATTAACCAACTTACTCCTGATTGTGCATTGGATACTTTTCCAACTTTCATCATTTCTGTAGTTGCATATGCTGTTGATTGAATATCCGCTACTGGATATGAGTCACTTTCTTGCCATAATCCATCTAAACTTTGGTAACTTGACAATTTTTCTTCTATTAATGTTGCTTTTCCTGGAAACATACCTGTTGCTGTAAATGAATCCAAAGATCCACTTAAACCAATTGTATAGTAATCCTCTGTTGGATCGTCTGGATTAAAAACTGGTGTTCCTGTATACATTAAATTGTAAATTACTTGTGTCATATCTTCTGCATCCTGTCTATATCCTTGTCCTGGATAATATCTGTCCAAAGCTAAAGCACTTTTAACACATAAATCAAGATCCCATGGAATAATACCATTATCAAGTCCTTGACCTATTCTTGCATCTTTGATATACACTGCCAATGCTTGTGCTGAACTAAAAACTGTTATTTTATCGTCATATCTTTGTTTTGCTAAATCTGCATATTTTGAGTCACCCATAACTTCTGATAATTCTACAAAGAACGTAAAGTCTGGACAACTATCTACACCTTTTGTTGATTCTATTGTTCCTGTGTAAGCTGATGGAGTATTCAATGCATAATCATATGCATTTTCCAGAGATGTCTCATAAGATAATTTTGGATTCAAAATGTATGCATCTAAAACCCCTTGAGCTGTTACACCAAGAGTATTCGTTGTGCTAGAACCTGAAGCCCACCAAGACCATCCGCCATCGCCATTCTGTGTCCCAACTAATCTATCAGCGCCATCCATAATAGCATTATAGATTATAGTTGGATCTCCATTTCCATGTGTAGATGTTTCTGTACATAAGACTTCTGGACCTTCATCTACTCTCATTTTGACATATCCTATATCATCTGCTCCGTTTGGATCTCTGACCATCATGTCAAATCTGATTTGTTCTCCTGTAAAAGCATACATCCCTGTTCTATATCCACAGTCATTGATTCCATTTACTAAGACTTCTCTGTTGAAAACACAAACTCTAGGTCCCTGATCTCCTGGTTGTGCACCTATACCAACTGTTCCACCTACATCCTGAGAAATTACTGTAGCCATTGTTAACAAACTTACTATCATTAGTGAAATTACTAAATACTTAATTTTCATTTTTTTACACCCCCGTATATATTTTATAGAACTAATTAGGGAAAAAAACTTATATTTTAGGCTAATGTTACCCTCTAGTAGGTCTGATACTGAAAATAAAGGATTTTAATACTAGATAGAAAAAAATAGAAGGAAAAAGAGAAAATCACTCTTCAGAAACATCTTCTGGATCTATTACTACCGGCTCAGGTGGTGTATAACTTTCTAGATTACCATGACCTGTTCCTCTCAACCATTCATCCGTATTTGCTTGGTGATATGTACTGACTCTACTCAACCCAACTCTCCATAATGGGCTTGCACTCACCATTGGTAAAACAAACAGAGAAAATGCAAGCAAAACAACAAATAATTTGTTCATTCAAATCCCTCCTTAATTCTTTGTTAATATTATGTCAAAGCTATATTAAAAATTCTTATATTGTATAGAAATCTAATTAAATAGTCTTAGCCAAAACAAAAATACTTCCTTCAGAAAAAGATCCAACACAAGGAACAGGATATTGTAACTTAAATTCGACTTCTAGATTTCCTTGATTTGTTAACACATTCCCCCCAGGAGAATTCTTCGGGACTGGATTTGCATTATAACAAGAACTCAAATCACATGCTTTATTCTGATCCAATTCACTCATTTGTGTCCAATCTCCCATCACAGTTCCAGTCCAAGCTCTAAACCACATCCAATCTTCAACATCAATCTTGTTTGTGATTGGACATTTACTTTCAGTGTTAGGATCATAAAGATCTGAACCAGCCAAAAACATCCATAAGTTAACTCCACCTTCTGCGGTATTCTTGACTTTTAATCTATTCAATGAATGAACTGTTCCTCCAGGATAACCATTTTCAAAATTTATTCCTTTATTATCACTTGTTGTAACATCCATACTCAATCCAGGATTAAAGAACCAATTCTCTTTGTGGTAGGAATCAAACGGGATAAAGTGACTATCCCAACCTCTTATCAATAATTCCTTCTCACCATAAGCATTCGGTTCTGCTGTGTACAAACATTCAAAAACTTTCCAAGTATCTCCTGACTCACCATTGAAAGAACATAAAACCTCATTCCTACCATTGACTAAAAGTTTAACAAACCCTATATCTTCCTTTCCCCTTGAGTTAGTTACTTTGACCTTGAAGTAAAATTGCTCGCCGGAAAAAATATACTGACCTGTCCTGTAATCATAAGTATTAACCCCATCCACCATCAATTTTCTTTCTATTACCTCGATTTTAGCAGGAGGACGTTCATATTCACCATCCTTAACACCAAGAGTAAAAGTATAGTTTGACGGTGCTGTAGATGGATTTACTGTAAGAATTAATTTTAATATTTTTTCAGAGTTTGGTAGAAGTTTATAATAACCATTACATTCAAAATAATCTGGTTTTAATTGAGAACAACCCATAACCATTCCATCAAAAATAGCAGATAAACTAAACTCAGGACCAACTATCGGTAAAAAATCACTGACATTCCAAGAAATCTTGAATGGGATATCTTCACCCAGGTTGTTTCTTAACAAATATTCAGAACTATAAGTTCCTCCACCATACATTTGTTCTGGAAATGGGCTGATTGTTATTATGTCTACAAGGTTTTGAGACAAAACTATAGGTAAAGTAATTAAAATTATTGGTAAAACTATTATTTTTCTGACTTTAATCACCTATTTTTGGAAAATAAAAGAAAAAAAAGAAAAAAATCTAAACCGGAATTACTTGACTTGTGAATGTGTAATTTCCAACTGCATCTGTCTTGAATGTTACTATCATTTCATTTATGTCTACTTGATTTCCTGACCATGTTATTGGTGTTGGACCATAACTAAATTGGACTGTAGTATCGTTAATTTCGGCACATAAACCAAAATCAATCAAATCGTAATATCCTGATACTGGATCCCATGTTGTGCCGCCGTCACTTGATGTCCTAACTTCAACAGATTCAAAATCATCACATGATATGGTTTCTCCTTCTGGAACTGTTACTATGTTTTCACCATTACCTGTCACTTCAAAATTTGCATTGTTTTTAGTTTTTACATATAATGTTACTGCTCCTCCTCCGAAGGTACTAAAGGAAATAGGATCTTTACCGTAAGTAATGCCATCTTCTGAAATCCATTGTTCCATTGGTGATTCTACTGAAACAGTTGCCTTTACCATATTACTCAAGTAACCAACTAATGCCGCTGACCCAAGTCCACCTAACAAAACTAAAGCCAAAACTGTCGCTGGTACTGCTTTTCCTAGAATTGTCACTTTTTTTCCTAAAAGATTTTTTATTTTCATTTTTAAACCTCTTTTAACTTTGTAATAGTTATTTAAATGTAATTATTTAAAGAAAGAAGTTACTAGAAGTAGTATTTTAGTTAATATTAATGTTTAATATTGTTTCTTAGAAAAATAAGAGATTTTAGAGTTTTATGTAAGTATTATTAGTTACTCACAACAAATACAAACATCAGATAGAAAATTATTTACTAGACCTGTTCTTGATTGGAATGTTATGGTTTGAATTGAGTTAGAAATGAGAAAGTATATTTTCTTCAGTTAGACAACACCACTAGATCTAAGTAAGAGATTATTTTTTAATCTCAACTTTCATACCAGAATCAGCAGACAGATGTTGTATCAATATCTCAAGATCAATGGGGGTTCCACATTTTGGACACTTGACTTCCCAGAAATTATCAAATTGTTTTTCATCCATTAATCTTACCTTTTTTTCAATTAAGGTTAATTTAGTTAGATGTGAACAAAAGGATTTGTATTTTCTATTATACAGAACAATAACTATCTTCTAGTGGTCTTTCTAGTAAAAAGAAAGGGTTTTAATACTTTATAGGAATTATATTCAAGGGAAATAGAAAATCTAAAATAATGGTCAAATTTTTAAGTCTGAATATTATCTTCCTATTATGAGTGTTGTTATAGGTTTGAAATACAGGCAAACAAGAGCTATGCTAAGAGAGAAAATTAGAAAAGGGAACATCACTATCAAAGAAGAAACAGAAAAGAACCTTACATGTTATTTCTGTGGAAGACCTATAAATGGAAGGAAACTCGTATTAGAAATTCAGTCTCAAATAAATGGTAATCCAATAATAACAAAATACTCTGTAGATGAACAATGTTATCATGATGCTCAGCGATATGTATATGATAGTTGGGGAAGAATGATGTTCTCTTTAAGTTAGATAATTATCTTAAAACTGATATCAATTTTTAAAAAAAATCATTCAATCTAGACTATTTTTTAGACTTCTTCTTTTTCGGTTTAGACTTTTTCTTTACATTCTTTTTCTTTTTTAGCAATGGTAGCAATTTTAACAAACCCACTCCCAACAAAACCGTCACTACAAATGAAGATAAAACATACTTGAAATCAACCATACCAACTTCTCCTGTCATAGGTGATTTATCTTCTTCAAGATCGTCTTGTGTTACTGTTATTGACTCCTTTTCATTCTCTTGCTTAAACGTAGTCGTGGTTGCTTCAAGAGTTGTAGTAGTTTGACTACTTCCACCTCCACCTCCACCAGTAGAACCTCCAGAAGGATTATTTGTTGAAGATGGGTTATTGTTTTGATCTCCTCCATTAATTGTAGTTGTAGTTGTTGTTTCTTCATCTTCTCCTTCAAGTTCATAATCACATTTCTTGTCTATAACATCAACCACCCATCCTTTGGAAACTACATTTTCACCATCTGAAATATAAACTACCATTTCATGAGTACCACTCTCATTATGGTCTGGTTCGTAAACATAACTTGTCTCGCTTGAAACTGATTCTCCATCCAGTTGCCAATCATAAGTTAACTCATCGCCATCAGGATCATCAGCATAAACAATAAACCTAACTACTCTTCCTTCAATTATTTCTACTTCTGAAGGTCCGGGCATATAACCTCTGATATAAGGTTCATGAACTTCTTCTGGTTGAACACTTTGGTCTGGAGGGTCTACAAAAATTAACATACTATTAACTCTAATCTCTACTGAATCACCTTTTCTGTCATTATCTCCATCTTCTGCAATTATCCAGAATCTCATGTAAACATCAGCACGACCTAAATCTCTACACTGCTCTTTTGTTAAACCAGGACAAGGTTCTGGGATTTGGTAAGAATATCTTCCATGACTAACCTCGTAAGGGTCTACAGCTCCTTCGGCTATACCATCATTATTGTAATCATAATAAAGTTTAGTAGACGCTATTCCACTTTCATCTGTTATTGTGACTCCAACATAGATTGGTTGATTAAATATTACCCAAGTAGAATAATCCCATGCAGTAAATTCTGGTGGATTAACATCATCATCCCAGACATGTATTACATCAACAACATAGTCAATCACTTCTCTTCCTACTGTGTCATTGACTCTATAACCCCATGAAACTCCGTCCATATCATCAACAAGTTTAGCCCATCCTTTATCTCCTTCTCTTGTAATGTTGAAACAGTAAATATCTCCTTCATTATAATCATAATTTAACCAATAAGTCCATGGATCACAATTCCACTTGTGTCTGAATTGAACATCCAATCCACATTCATTTGTTGCGTTAATACAAACTCTTATGTCACCCATATAGGAATCATAAATTCTGTGATCTTCTTGATTGAATGAGTGAATATAATCATCATATTCTTGAACTTCTACTACTGGTGGATTTTCTTCTATACATTCAGGAATCGTTGTGGTAGTTGTTTCCGGAATTGTTGTTGTGGTTGATGTAGTTGTTGTTGAAGGAATAGTTGATGTAGTTGTTGTTGAAGGAATAGTTGATGTAGTTGTTGTTGAAGGAATAGTTGATGTAGTTGTTGTTGAAGGAATAGTTGAT
>JAFCCM010000020.1 GCA_017610225.1 Candidatus Aenigmatarchaeota archaeon
CAAGAGCTCCACCGAGCACACCACCCATTTTAGAAGTTCCCCATTCTTTACTTTTTTTAGCACCTCTAAACATATCGAAAATTGTCATAGCTCCACCGACAGCGCCAGCAGCGACTCCTTTAGCCCCCATTCCTAACATTTTCCCAATAGCACTTTTAGAAAGCCATGTAACAAAAGCTCCTATGGGTGCTAATATTAAAGTTAACTTTGACATTAAAGGACTAAACAAAGTACCAATAGCACTTATTCCCATCATAATATATTTCCATATTCCTCCTCCAATTTTTTTCAAAGTTTTTCCAAGCCAACTAAATTTATCTACTATAACAAATTGAGCTTTTTTAATTTTAGAAAGACTTCCAAGTTGAGCTTTAGCATTATCCATTCTTGATTTAAATTGTTTTTTAGATGAATCTTTAAACTCCGATATTTTTTTGGGAAGATCATTTAACTGTTTCCATCTTTGACTTAACATTTGTTTTCTTGTTTTCCATTGTTCGGCTCTTGCATCTTTTAATCTTTGTTTTAATATTCTTTCTTGAACTTTTGCTTCTTTTTTCATTTTCTTTGTTTTTTCTTTCATTTCTATCATTTTTAATTTCATTTCTTTTTTAGCAGCTTTTTCTTTTGCCTTTAAAAAAGGTTTCATTGCAATAAGCTCACGTTTCTTTTTCATTGCTTCCATTTTTGCTTTTTGTTTTGCTTCTGCAAATTTTAATTTTCCTTCCATTTTTGCAGTACGAGTAAGCTCTTTCATTTTTATTTTTGCTTCTGTTGTTGCTAATTTTTCTTTAAACTTTAATTCACGTTTTTCCATTTTCATTTTTAACTTTTCAGTTTTTTTTAATACAGACATTTCTTTTTTTCTAATTTTATCTTGAAGTTTTTCAAGTTTAGTTCTTTTCTTTAATTCTCTATTTTCCCCAGCTTTTTGTTTTTTGAAAATCCATTTAAAATATTTACCATGCTTACCCATTATTCTTCCTTGAAGTTTCAAAACTTTATTAGCTTGAGATTTTTGATATTTTAATATTTTTTTATTTGTTTCTTTTTGTATATCTGATTGTTGTTTTAATCCTTTATTAAATATAGAAGCTTGTTTACGGGCCGTATTTATAGTAAATTTTTCTTTTAACCATGAAGTTTTTCTAGTAGATTTTTTATCTAATGATTCTTTTAATTTATCTATTCGAGAACTATGTTCTTCAAATTTTCTTTCTCTATGTATTTTAGTTTTTTCTGATTTTCTTTCAAATCGTTCTTGACTTTTCTGAGATTTTTTAAAAAACTTGTCAATAATTTTATTAACTTTACCCATTCTTTTTGAATATTTTTTTTCAAATTTCATTCCTTGAGTTCTTTGTTTTTTCTCAAATTTTTCTTCTCTTCTTTCTTGTTTTTTATTAAATTTATTAAATCTATATTGTGTTAATTTTGTAAAAAAAGAAAAAATAGTTTCTGTTGATTTAGCCATTTTTGTAAAGTCAGGTTTTGCAAATTCAAATGGAAATTTTTTCTTTTTTTGTGGACGAGAAAGTTTAAAATTTTTTATTAAATCTTTTGTTGATTTTGCAAAACTTCCAATTAATTCAAATACTTTTCGAACTGGCAGAATAATTTCTCCACGATGAGCTAAAATTTGCCCAGTTTCTTTCATTATTCCACCAATTGCATGACCTGGTATTCCATTTTTTTCAGCTTTTCTTTTTGCTCTTTCTTCTCTTGAAAAAATATTATCTGTTGGTTTTACTCTTTCTCTTATATTCTCTCGTGTAAAACCTATATCATGAGCTAAACCTTTTAATCCACCTCTGCCCATATATTTTGAAGCTTCTTCTGGAACATCTAAAGCACTTAAAATTTTATCTTTAAAAGAAGTTTTAGTATCTTTCTTACCTTCCATAAAATCTTTTATTTTATCAAAAACTGTCCAAGTCTTTTCTTTAGATTCTTTAGATTCTTTTCCTGTTTGAAATTCAAGAGATTCTTTTAAATACTTTTGTATATTAGAAATTTTTGGTAAAAAATCCATATACATTACAGAAAGAACATTAACAATTTTATCAAAAACATTTGATGTTCGTTGGGCTCGAGCTAATCTACTCGCAGCTCCACCTTTAGCACCAAATAAAAATCTTAATCCCCCAGTAAAAGCAGTTTTCATTGTTTGACCAAACATAATCATGTTTCGCATAACTGGATGTTCTAATAACATAGTTTGCCAAGCTATTCTTAATCGTGAAGTCATTCCAATTAAACCAACTTTTAATTCAAGTACTGCTTTTAACATTCTATCTTGCCAACTTCTACCTTCTTCATCTTGAGCTATTTTAAAAGCTTCAATAAAATCTTTAATAAATCCTTTTCCTTCTGTTTTTTGATAACCTACATAAGTTTCAGCTCGCGCATATCTTTTAGACATTAAAGATATACTTTCACCTAATTTAAGAGACAACTCTTTTTGTGGTTGAGAACTTTGATCAATTCTTTCAAGAATTTTTTCTATAGGCATGACAACTTCAGCCGGATGGATTTTAGCTAACCCACCTTTTTCAACATATCCACCTTCTTGAAGTTTTGGAATATTTTCAAATTTACTTTTTAAATTTTCAATACTTGTTGATATATCTCCTAATGCTAATTTTGATTCTTCGGAGTATTGGACTTTTCCTTTTTTTCTTGGAATAATATTACTTATAGATTCTGCTGCTCCTCTTGATAATCCTTTTAAACTTGCCCAAACACCCCCCATTCCTTTTTTAACATTTTCTTTCATTTTATCTGTGGAGCTTCTAAATACGTCGGTTTCTACAAATTTTGCAGCAAAGTACCCAAATAAAGGTGTAGATTTAGAAAGAGCCATAGCGATTGTATTTTGTTTATCTATACTTATATCTTGACCAACTGCTTTTCCGTATTGAGAAATAACATCTTTTGTAGCTGAAGCAGTCCCAACGGTAATATTTTTCATACCAGATGTAAGAACTTGAATAGTATAATTTAATTTACTTATAGTTTTATTTATTTCAGGAATAGAATTTTGTATATCTTTTGACTCAGCAACTTTTTGAAGAGAAGCTGTTGCTTTTGATGTAGCGCTAATTTGGTTTTGTATGTTTTTTGTTTGTTTTGCCGTACGATTTTCAATTTGATATAATTGGTCAGAAAGAGAATTAATTCTTTTTGATCTAAACTGACTTTCAGAATCAGCACTCGTAATTCCTTGAGGAGGTTTAATGTCTTTTGCCATTTAATTTACTCCTATTTACAAACTATTTATAGCTGCATTAAATTTTGATGGTGAGCCTTTTTCAGACCATATTGCTATTATTTCTGATGGAAAAATAAGTTCTTGTATACACATACTAGTTAATTTTTTTAACCCAAAGACTTTTTTATATGTTAAATAAATTGGGCCAATAATATGATTAAATTTTTGAATGTGACTAAAAAATATATTTATGTTTTTTATAAAAAATTTAATAGTTACAATATAATCAACTAATATTTTTGTAAAATCTTTATCATTTAAATTTGAATATTTTTTTAAGTTTTCCATTAATTTATAATATTTTGTCAAATCGCTATTACTTATCATAGATTCTTGTTTTTCTAATTTAAAAAGAAATGAAATAATAATTCTTAAATCTTTTTCTTTAATTTTATCTTTTTGTAATTTAAAAATTATTGACCATAAATAAGAATAATATAAAACTAAATCTTTATTGAATATTGATATAAACTTAGATTGTTTTTGTAAAGCTATCATATGTATTAATTCATGTAATGTTAATTGTGAAAGAAAACTATTTGATACATATGAAAAAATATTTAAATTATTGCTTAATATAATAATAATCTTTTTATTATTTGCGGAATAGAACCCCATAATAGAATGAGCAGCTTTAAGAGGGTTGATAGTTATAGTTATTTCTTTTCCTACTACTAAATTTCCTTGTGAATCAAAATCAAAATCAAAAGTTTTAATATTTATTGGTTTTGATTTAAAAATTCTCCAAGCAATAAATCCTCGAAAACTTTTAGACAAAAAACATGGAATAATTGTTTTATTTCTTATTAGTTTTTCAATAGTTTTAACACTTCCTTTTGTTTGAGATCCTTTTGATAAAGCTTTAATAAAAGATTTATTAAGACGATCAGAACCATATAAAATATCATTATCAAATTTTATTACAGGTTTTAATCCAACAGGAAGAGCAATTATTTCTTTAAGATTTTTGTCCATTATATTTATTATCCTATTATGTTTAAATCATTTTAAATTTCAAATTTCCACAATCCCAAATTCTAGAATAACCTTCTTTTTGTCTTAACACCCATTCAGGAATATCTTTGGGATCATCTTTAGTTTTTCTTAAATTAAACCGATGAATCCTTTCGAATCCTTTTAAATACCAATAATTAGGTTTAGTAATATGTTCTAACTCGAATCCTAATTTGTAATAAAGATTTCCTTGACTCCATCTTCTATCTGCATAACTAAATATTTCTTTCCATTCAAAATTCTTCTTGAAATAACTTAAAAGTTTTCCTGCAATTCCTGGAATATGATAATTGGAATTACTACAGAATCTATTAAGTTCCCAGACTCCTTCTTTAGATTTAGAACCTTTGGAAATATTACCCTTTCCAAAGGTCATAATTGAAATTAGTTTATCTTCAAAAAATGCTCCAAGTTTTACTTTGGATGCATCTTTTCCTTGAATATGAAATTCTTCAAGAAATTCATTTTTAACTTTTGGTTCAATTTCTTTAATAATACATTTTCTTGCATGGATTCTTTCAATATTTTGATTAGCTCTTAATATTTGTTTAATTCGAGCCTTAACTATTTCTTTTTTGAAAATCCACTCATCCTCAAAAATATGAATTAATTGGATTCCTTTTTCTTTACAAAGATTAGTTTTTTGAAGATGGTTATTAGTTGGATCCTCTGATCTGAATTCTGAATGCCAGTATAATCCATCATATTCGATTGCAATTTGTCTACTTGGAATATGAATATCTAATTCTAAAGATCTATTAGTTGTTAGATTCTTAATAATACTATAACAATTATGTTCAACTTTATCTTCTCCAATTAGATCACAAATAAATTTGTATATCTCTTTTTCAGCTAAAGATGTTCCATCATTCCTTGGATAACATTTTGGACATAAATATCCTATCAAGGAGTTCTAATTTTAAATGTCCAAGATATTTAAAAAGTTTCTTTAAGAAATTATGTTTTTGTTTTTTCATATATTTTTCTATAATTTCTTTTGACTGTGCTGGGTATCTAACTCCATTATTATTAAAACAGGAATTTGAACATTTTTTTTGAAATGCTGGAACATTCATTGGATTTATAACACCATAGTTATTAAAACAAGTTTGTTGCATTTTTTCTATAAGGTATTTGGATTGAGCTGGATATTCAACATTATAATTTTTTAAACAAGTTTGTTTTTTCTTTTCTTTAAATTCAATAACTTGACTTACATTCCTAACATTGTAATTTTTTAAACAAGTTTGTTTATATTTTTCTCGAACTATTGGATCATTACTTAAACACTTAGTTGAACAATATTTAACAAATCCTTTTGTTATTGATATAAATTTTGTATATTTTTTACATGAATTAATTTTTCCATACATTTTACATATATTATCATTTTTGTCTTTCATTAAATATTTTTTATAATACTCTTCTTTTGAAATTTCTTTGTGACTTGCTGTTAAATGTTTACCTAATCCTATATTAGATTTAAATTCTCTTTCACAAATTTCACATTTCATTTTAAAATTTCCTTTTATAAATTGTTATACAAAGATAATATATCAGTAACTCCACCAAAATCTTCTATATTATCTTTAACATGTTTAATAACATCTGGATTTGAAAATTCAGATAAATTTAATATATCTTGATTCATATTCATTATTTTTGACATTTCATTACTTTGTTCTGTAACTTTCTGTGGATTTATTAACAATCTGCTACTTTGATACTTCCGAACAAAAAAACAAAATGATGCACTCATTGCTATATCATCATGTACACCTTCATCAGCTTCTACTCTTCCATTTGGTTTTGAAATTAATCCAGATAATTCAAGAGCTAATCTTTCAGATTTAATAATTTCTGGAAATTCTGTTACATAAGAATAAAGAGCATCTATCATTAAGGGTCTTGTTTTACCAGATGTTGAAATACCCGGAATTAGAGTATTTTCCCCTCTTTTTTCTTTATAGATCATTGTACAGAATTCAGGTGAATCATTAATTTGTTCTCTAACTTGATTACCGCATGCATTTGATTCTATAATAACAAGACCATTCCTATAGATTCCACACGCAACTTTTACAACTTTTACAAAGTCTAAAACTTTACATTTGCCCTGATACTCCCAAACTTGTTCTAAAGTTTCATAATCCCAAACAGTGATAGCACTTTTATCTTCTCCATACTCAGTTGCTGTATCCACACCGATCAAATAATATTGACCAGGAATTGGATTTTGAAATTTCCATATTTCTCCATTGAATATTTTAATTTTTTCTATGGGCTCAATTTTAGATGATTCTTGTATTTTTTCGACTGTAGTTGATTCAAAGAAAGAACCTTCTGTTGATAGAAATTTTATCTCTAATTCTTGTTGGATTTTTCTTGGATCATTATCAAAAAGTTTACATTGATTTGAGTACCATTCTGGATCATTTGCTAACTCAGAGATCATTTTCCAATGAATAATGAAAGGTTTAAAGATACTATCTCCGCTGATGGCTTTTGACCAATGTTTAAAATAAAAAGCACCAATTCCAACTGTGCGATTAGGAGTACTTAGTAAAATTGTACCATAAGGTACACCAGCTTTTCGAGCTGATTTTTGATTAGTCGCGAGTGCTGGCACTAAACTTGTCCAAGCTTCGTCCATTTTTGAGATGAATGCAATTTCATCTACTACTAAAAAAGTAATACTTTTACCCCTCAAAACTTTCCCAGGGGCCTGGGGAGAAACAGTAGCAGCAAAAACCTTAGATCCATTTCCCAAAATAAAAGATTGTTCACTTTTTTTTTTAAAGCCTGCTCCATGTCCAAAACTTCCTACTGGTTTCATCCATGTAGGTAATTTTTCTATAAAAACTCTTATTGTTCTGGCAAAGTCTGTGGCTTCTTTACCATCCTTGGAAATTATTCCTATAACACTATTTCTATAAAAAATAGCCATCCAAGCTATATAAGCTTCAACAATAGTTGAAATTCCGATTTGTCTGGATTTAGCAACAATTACATAATGTTCTTTTTCAATTAAATCAATAAGTTCCTTCTGTTTATTGTAAAGAAAAAGATTTTGATCTCCACCTGGTAATTCCAACCAAATATATTTTGAACAAAAATATTTGAAATTATTCTTACATCGAATAAATTCAGACACATATTTATTTGCTTGAGTTTGTTGTCTTTGTTGTTTGTTCATTTTTACCTTTCCTATATCTCTTCTCACAAACTAGTTTTGCTAACTCTCCATATGAACATGGAGTTCTTTTTGGATGACATTTCTTTAAGTGACATTCAGGGCATACAATTAATCCATTATCTGGATCTAAAGCCATATGAGGATAAGGTTTTCTTGGATAAATATGATGAGCAATCATATTTATTGTAACTCCACAAATCTCGCATTGAACTTTTCCATATGTCTCTTTATTTCTTCTAAAAATTTCATCTCTCCAAATTCCATAACCCGGAAGAGAACTTTCATCTTCTTCAATATGTCCGGCATTTATTAAATCTTGTTTTATGATTTGTGATGCCCTTTTTCCATATACATCACAAGTTAATTTACAATGTTCTGAACAATAAAAATAAGCTCCATCGTTTCCATCTTTATGTTCTAATTGTCTAATTCTTTCTCCAATTTGAGTTTTTGATGGAGTGAACCAACCACCTTTCTCTTTTGAATTTGAGCAATTATGGTTTTTGCAATGTCCTTGAATTTCTCCAGATATTGGGTCTTCTCTTAGTTCTTCAACTTTATAAAAAAGTGGATGTTTTTCTTGATAATCTTTAATATTATATCTTTGATTCTTATATATTCTATATCGATCTTTTTCAGAGTAGGAAAATCGTTTTCCTAAATTCCATGGAATTCTACCCATACATGAATTACTTATCTTTTTAATGCTATCTTTTGAAAAAATATTTGTTTTACCTTTATTCCATGGAATTCTTCCTTTGCGGTGAGAAGTACTCATTTTTTCTTTTTCATTTGGACACTTTGAATATGAATTTTCACAGCACCATCTCTTAGATGTTTTAAAATAATAATGAGCTTTTTGTTTACATCCAAAATTACAAACATGACCAGAGTTTTCAACATATTCTGGTTTAGTATATTTTTTGTATTTTTTTCCTTTACTTTTCTCTCCAATTCTTTTTTTCATGTTTGGACATTCACCAGTACTTTCTTCACAACACCACTTCCCATTTTTAAATTGATAATGAGCTTTTTGTCCACAACCATATTCACAAATATGTCCTGAATCTTCAATATATTCATTGTTCATTTCATTACCTCCTGCAGTATAATTTCTGAAAATTATAAAATAAGGAAACAGAGAGATTCAGGAATATCTCTTTTTCAAACCGTCGTTCTAGTCTCCTTATATATTTGTTCTATAAAATAAAAATAAAGTACAAAAAAATTAAATCTTTCTATTTGATCTTATTAAATTTACTGTACATGTACATCCCCATTCTCCACTTCTTATAAAATTTATAGACGAACTCCATAAAATATATTTTCCACCCAGCTCAACGTACTCCAGGATTTGTGGAGAGAACATAATACACTCACCCACATTCATTAAATTCATAATCGGTAAATTTTTCTCAATATTAATCGAAACTGTTGCAAGATCAGAAACTTGTCTACCTATTCGAGAATTGAATTGAGTTTCTAGTTTTTCATTTCCTGTATCTTCATTATAATATTTTATTCTTGTTGATGAAGAAATTGCAAGATCTACTTCAACATTTTTATTTTGATATGCACAACTATTATTAGCAATCACATCTGAAAGTTTTTGTTCAATTGTATAAGAGAGTGTATCTTTTGGTTTTACAATATGTTTTAATACTGGGGCTATAATAGCGAATTTTGCATTTCCAGAAAAATCAGTACTTACAGGATCATAAGTATAAAAGACATCACCATTTAAACTTTTTTCCATAATGTCTTGACTATTACTACCTTCTGATAATTGATAAATTGTAAATGTTTGTGACTTATCTAATTTTTTCGTTAAATTTTTTATATAAATTTTTCCATCATATTGACAAAAAACACCTGGTACACCATTAAATAATCCAAATCTTTGATCTAAATAACCATTAAATGTATCAGAACTATTTTGATTATATTCTTTAATTATTTTATAAAGCGTTGTTGGAGGTATACATACTTGATCTATAATTTCAGTATTTTCTCCATCAGAATCATATTCAATTTCAGTTCCAACTTTTCCTGATAAATCATTTATTATTTCACGTATTGTTGTTCCAATATATACCTCATTAACGAGTGTATTCATGGTTTTAAACGGTGTTCTGCAAATGGTTGATATAGATATAGGGCTTCTATCTTTTTGCTGTCCTTCCGACATCTGCCGTTTCTCCGTGGTTTTAAATTCACTACTAATAAACATTAAATCAAAATCTATAGATTCATGTGGAATAGCATCTTGACCCATTAATTTAATTGAAAGTTTAAAAGAATCTTTACCAAAAATATCTTCAAGAATAATATCATTTGGATCAAGAAGTAATTCTAAAACTATAACTTGATAAGCAGTTGACAAAGAAGATACAATAGTGGCACTCATTAAATCTCCAGTATAATCTAGATCTTTAATTTTTAATTGTAAATCATATCCACGTGATGGAGTAAAAACTCTTTCTTTTTCTGGCATACTTTATATCTCCCTTATCTTTTATAGTTTGTTCTACTAAATATATTAATTTATGAATTTTAATTCATTTAAAGAAACAAAAAAAATGAGAATAAATTAAAATTCTCATTTTTTCTTTTCTATTTATATCAATTCAACTAAAGTATGATCTTCGTCTATTAACTCTTTATCAATAATTCTTCTAATAATTTCCCAATCTCCTGCTGCAAGACCTGCTCCTATTTTAGGATAACCTATTCTTTTTCCAGAAAATTGAAATTTTATTTTTTTGAATACTTTTCTTAATGCTTTATAAGATTAACGCGAGAAAACCTCGTGCCCTTGTGGCCGAGGATGAGAGCGTCATTTATTTAGATAGCTTAAGGGCAAGTTTAATTAAATCTCCTTTTATTATTTTCATAATAATTCCTTTATTTAAGTTTTTAAACTTTCGACTATATTCATCATTTGTGTAGGAATTGTTAAACATCTTTCTGCTATAGATTCTAATATAACTTTTGTATTAAGATTTCTTTCAATAGAACTAAATCTTGTAATTGCAAGAAATAAATTAAAAGCTGGAACTTCTTCCGTATTATTTTCTGTTAATTCTTCTAAAAATGATGAAATTTTATCTTTTCTTTTTTTACCGACTTTTTCAATTAAATCCATTGTTGTTAATAATTCATCTATAGTTAATTGATGATTAAAACTTGATTGAATAAGTTCAACTATATTTTCTGAAAATGTATTAATATATTCCCCAACGGCAGTATTTAAAGTTGTTTGAGCATTTGAAATATGTATTTGATTCATTGTACTAATTTTTTCTCTAAAACCAAATCCAATATCTTTTCCTTGAGAATCTTTCATACATATACCAAATGATATATTAGCTGCACCTGTTCCATTATATGAATTTTTAACTATTATTTGTGGATAAATATCTCCTTGAGTAGGAATATTTGTTGGATGTTGAACAACAATCTCATTATACATTTGTGTTAAATTTGTATTAAGAAAACAATTTTCTTTAAGTATTGGTATTCCTATTTCATTAATTGATTCTCTTATTTGATTATTAATTACATCATAACCTATAAATTTATATTCTTCAGATACTACTCCACAATATTGGAATTCATCATTTGGTTGAATTCCTTTTGTAAAAAGAGCCATAACAGGGACTGGAATTTCTACAGTCCCTGGAATTCCTTCATTTTGAGTTTGTAATTTTCTATAAACTACTTCACCATATTTATCATTATAATAATAACAATTATTAAAACTATTTGACAATCCCATTTCTTCATATTTTTCTTCAAAACTCATGATTTACCTCCTTCATATTTTCTCTGCTATCATCCTCAAATAAATATCTCTTCCATCAAAGTTATAACTTTGATTAATATCTTTAATTTTGAATCGATTTTCTAATTCCCAAAAATATTTAAGCCTCTCATAAGTCCAAATAGAACAATGTGGATCTTCTTTTTCATTCAATAATTCTGTAGTTAATAAAATATTATCTTTTTCAAAATTTATATTATTTTCGATTTTTTCATTTAGGATCATATTGGCAAGTATATTATAATTTGGAACAATAATATCTATTAATGCTCCAGGTTTTGTACAAGTTGAAATTAGATAAATAAAATAAGATATTTTATCCTTTGATATGTGCTCAAGAAATCTATATGCACAAACTTGATCAAATAAAATTTTTGTTCTTTCCATAAAAGTAAAAATATCTTCATTACAATATAAAAACTTAGATTTAGATTTAGATTTAATATTATCTTGATATATAGTTTCTACTGAGATAGGTCTTAAAGCATTATAATACATTGTATCAATATTAATTAAAAAATAATTTTTAAAATCAATATTAATTGGTTCTAATTTTCCTGCAGCTATATTTAAAATAGTTCCGTATTCTTTCATTTAATTCTCCTTAATTCAATTCCATACTATTTCATCAATAAATATAATATCTTTATATTCTATATTAAACTCTATTTTTTTTAGTTTTTCAAAAATCTTTTCTTTAAACTCTTTTAATGTTTCATTTTCTTTCATTTCTTTAGGATGCAACCCAATAAGTGCTTCATCTTCATCATAATTTTCAACATATTCTAATCCAACTTTTTCACATTGTTCTTCAATTTCATTATTATTTTTTGTAGAATAGTTTTTTCTTATTCCCCAAAAAACATAACTTGTTGAAGAAGAATTCGTTACAAAATCTGTTTTTATTTTCATATTATATTTTTCCTTTTCATCCATCATACCAACAATCAATAATAGATTGTATTTGATCTATTGTTACTTTTAATCCTAAATTTTCAAAATCTTTTTGTATTTCTTCTTTAAAATTTATAAGTGTTTGACATGGTTTCATTTTAAATGGTGATCTTCCAATATTAATATAATCATAATCATATTGTTCAAAACTATTTTCTAAATTTGCTTGTTCAATAAATGACATAAGATAATCTCTAAACATATCTGAGTTTTTAAAAAATTCTTCTTTTGAAATTATTTCTTTATTTTTTTCTGACTCATTGATAAAGTAATTATAAACTTTGTCTCCTATTAATTCTATAATAATACCCATATCGTATGATACTCCCCATACAATAAAACTTACTGAAGAAGAATTTGTTACAAAATCTGTTTTTATTTTCATATTGTTATCTCCTCATATTATTTCAAATCCCCAAATTCTACATTTATTTGAATTTTTAACTCTACATCCCCAATCTTCTATTTTAACTTTTACTTTTGTATTTCCTTTTGGAAAAATTCCAAAACCAAATGAATTTGCTTCATTTTCATCTACATCACAATGCCAATCTTTATAGTATTTTCCTTTCCCATAAAAAATAGTTTTATTGAACAACCCCCTTCCAAATTGATCATGGTTTCTAAAAGCATACAAAAATTCTCCATCAAATTTTAGATTAAATTCTTTTGCATATGATTTCATTTCTTCTATTTTTTGTTCTTTTAATTTAGTGGTATGATGTTTTCTCATTTGAATTTCAATATTAATTTTATTCTTGAATTCCTTAATAAAGTTTTTTGAAAGTTTCTGATTATAAGAAATTTCGTTCCACTTAACTTTTATCTTTGAATTCTCGAATGAAGTTTTCTGAGAGTTTCTGATTATAAGAAATTTGATTCCAACTTTGAAAAGTAAACCATTTATACCTTGACAAATTCATATACAATTGTTTTAATGAACGGGCTTATATAAAAATCAAAATATTTTTTTTTATCTATATCATTAATATCCATTATATTAATGGTAGATTTTGATATTTCAATTTCACCATATTGTTTAAGAAAAATAATGCTTTTATGTTCATTAACTGGAATACAAAAATCTAATGGATTATTCGAATTTATAAATTCATCTTTTATTTTTTGTAAACTTCTAAAAATTGAATCTCTATAAGCAAAATTTATTCTTATAAGTTTTGAATATATTTTTTTAATATTTTCATAATTATGAGAAATTCCTTTTATTACATCTTTATTATTAGTTATATCAAAAGCTATATAACTTTTCCTATCAGTTGATATTATTAAATTTTGAAAATGTGAACGAAATTCAGGTATTAAAATATTTTGATTTGTTATATTTATAGTTTTTGTAATAATGATTCCATCATATTGTCTTAAAATTATTTCATCTTTTGTTATTTTATTTTGAGATATAAATTCATCAACAATTGTTTTTGTAATAATTCTTAAAAAAGAAATTAATCTTGGATTTCTTTGCATCATTTTTCCAATTTGTATATTCCTTTTTAATTTATTTTCTTTATCTAAATGAGAAACATCAAATCCATATTTTTCTAGTATTCTAAAATGACATGATTTAATATCATATAAAAATATATCACGTAAAAAGAGATTGCAAGTTTGATTAAATTTCATAAAATTATATTTGTAGAGAAGAAAACTTTAAATTTTTCTCCTCTACAAATTTTCCTTTTTCACCCAAGAATTTTAATAATAATACTATCAATCTGTAATAAATGATTAATGTCTGTTATTTCTGATTGTCGTTTTAAGAACCAATTAACAAAATCTTCATTTGTTATTTTATTATCTGCATCGGTTTTTATTTGTTTGTAAAGAAGTTTTATATTTTCTATTTCTGCATTTTGAGAAAGTTTTGTGTTAACTTCATTTATTGAATTTCTAAAAATATTAAGTTCTTCTTCTTCTTTCTTCATTTTTATAATATGATATGGAATTAATTTCTCATTAATTTTATGACAAAATACAACTATTAAACTCGTTTTTACACCATAACATTTAATAGATATTTCTTCATTATAATCATATATGATTTGAAAACCACTATTGAAAACATTCATATTTTTTCCTGGTAAATCTAAAACTATAGACTTATCAGTATCATCAAAAATAAAAAGTTTTTGTTTTAGATTACCATCATCATCCAATTCACCAGATGGAAGAGGAACTTTTACTACAATAACTTTATTTGGGTCTATTCCAGATGAAGAAACTTTTACTTGATTTATATTTTCAAACTTTTCACGATTATGTTCAAACCATTCATTTAAATGACATGTTTTAACTACTTCAGCCACAGGTGATGCTTCATCTTTAATCAATATTTCTTCTGAATTCTGATCGCCAAAATTAAAATCTTTGTTTGATTCATCATTATTTTCAATTTTCGGGTTTTTTACCATTTCTGCTAAGTTTTCCATTTAACAATTCTCCTATTTAATTTGATTTAAATTTTTTCTCCATTCATCTACATCAATATTTGTATATGTTTCTAACGCAGCTCCTGCTAAAGTCATTATTTTTATTATACAATCATATGTAATAACAGGAGCTGTTTTTTGTTCATCTGACTCAATACAATTTTTTAACCATGGTGGAAGATTACTATTCCATTCTTTTGTATAAGAAGTAGTAGCCTTATCAATATAAAATCTTAAAAATTCTAAGAAAGTTGCTACATTAAAACTATTTATTTTTTTATAATCACCAAACATAAATTCTTCATATTCTCTTTCTTTATCATATAATTTTTTAATTTCACTTCTTTTCATTTTAAACCTCATTGTTATTTATTTTTGTATTCACTTCTTTATTTTTTTTGATCCCTCCTTTCTGGAGTCCCATAAAAAGAAATTTCCTGAATTATTGATTGAACTATATCCCATAAATTATAAGAAATTTTATATTCTTCTACTTTACAAGATTTTTGAACTTGTAAATTATAATATTCTTTTGATATAACTCCATTTTTTAATTTGATTGAAGTATCTAAATATTCTTTTAAAGGAAGAAAATCTAAACCCCACTCTGGGTCATTGGCATTTTGATTAGATCCAGAAACATCAATAAAAATTTCACTTTCCTTTTTTCTTGTTCTATTAAAATATTTATAAATTTTGTGAGTTGAATAAAAATGATATGGATTCTAAAAAACAATTTGATTGAGGGCATGATTTAAATTCTTCTAAATAACTTTCAAAATATAAATCTATTTTTTGAAGATCTGAATAATTCATTATCATAAGAAACCAATCTCTTAAAGAGTATCCTTTTTCTAATTCAATATTATATTTTAAAAAATTCAAAATAAAATTAAAATCATTTAATTTTTTTATTTCCCAATATCCTTTTTCATTATATTTTCATTTTTTAATTGAAATAAATCCTTTACTTTTTAAAATTAAAGATACACTCATTAATTTTCTTATCCCTTTTTTTTGTTATACTTAAATTAACCAATCTTTTTTCATATAGGATAAAGATAAATCTTTTAAAGAATCATAATGTTCATTATCTTTTTGAACTTTTTTCCAGGGTGTGTTCATATAAAATTTTCTTAATTTTCCCTGTCTATTTCCAGATAATATTATTATTATACTTCCATAATCATAATAAGTTCTTTCTGGTTTATATTTAACCCATCTATATCGTTCAACTATCACACCAAATTGATTTCTTGCATAATTAACAACATTATGGAAATCATTAAATTGAATAATATCTCCAACTTTATGTTTTAACCGACTATTATCTAAAATTATTTGATATTCTGCTTTATATTCATATTTATATGGCATATATCGTGGCATATATCGTCTAGTATATCGTTGCGCTGTTTTTATAACTGTGTGAATTGTTTTATATTTTGTATTTTTCATCAAATCCCCCTTTCACACCTTTCCAATTAGTAGCTATTGCATTACTAGTATGAATTGATTCTTGATGGACACAATGAATATGCCAATCTTTTATAAAAAACATAGAATTAATATTTTTAGAAATAGATCGAATAGCATCTTCTACAAAAATAGGATTTTTTGCAGCTATCTCAGCAATTAATTGTTCATCCACACGTTTAATAATAGGAAAAGGTAAAGTTTTTATACTTTTTTCAAGAGTTTCAATAATATCTTCTAACCAAATATATTTATCTTTTTCAACTTCAATATTAACATAAACAAATGATCGTTGAGCATGAGGAAATCCAATAGACCCATTTTTAAAAAGATCTTTTGATAATTCAGCACTACATGGGCAATAACTTGCGTATTGAAATTTAACACCTTGAAAAAATCTAAACTTTTTTAATACAGAATTATAATGCATTTCAAATTTACAATTATGATATATTGGAAATTGGTTATTACTTTTTGGAGATTTTCTTTTTATTGGAAGTTTAAAATCAAATCTTATAAATGAGTTTATAGAGCCAATATTTTTATTTAAATCTTCCATAATTTTTTTAATTAATTTATGTTTAAGAGGTAAATCTAAATACGGTTTTAAAGTTAATAATAAACGACTCATTGAGATTCCTTTTGTATTATTATTTAAATTGGTTGTCATTGAAACTTTTGCAACCATTTGTTTAAACCCACCATATTTAGATTCAAGAGTAAATGGAACTTCAATATTATTAACTCCAACTTGATTAATTGGAATTTTAATTTGTGGTTCTGTAATTTGAATATCAGGTAAATCTGTCATTTTTTTAATCTCCTTTATAAGATTGACGCGAGAAAACCTCGTACCCTTGTGGTCAAGGTAATTGACTGAAAATTAAATAGTTTAATTTTCAATTCCAATTACTGTAAAATATGCATTTAAAAGTTTAATTGATTCTGGTATTTCATCATATTTTTGAGGCAAATTTATTAAATCAGTATTTACAAACTTTTTAATATATTTATTTTTTAAATCAATACAATCTGATTTTGTTGTGAAAAATTCAAATAAATTAATAGGTGCATCATGACCTATAAGACACGCATTCTCTTGTTCCCCACATCTCTGACCTCCTTTATTTTTTCTTCCTCCTAAAGGTTGTAGTGTGCGGCGTGAATATGACCCAATCCCTCTCGCTGCTAATTTTCCATCAGCTATATGCACCATTCTAAAAAAGTATATTTTTCCAATAGCAATTTTATTAACTATATTTTGTTGTGAAATTGGATCAAATATTTTTTGTTCTGGTTTAGTATTTGTAAATTTAAAAGCTTTTTTAATTTGATCAATATTTAATGATTCAAATGGGGGTTGAATAATTGTTAATTCTTTAATAAATTGTTTATCAATTTTATCTGGTAATTGTTTTTTAAATTGATTATAGTACCAATTATTTTTTGTATTATCAATAATTTTAATATATGATAACAAATGTTCTCTAATTTGTTTTTGGTTCTTATTATCAAACATTTGATTTAATTGATTTTTTAAACCACATAAAGTTTCAGATAATTGAAGTTCAAATAATTGACCTATATTCATTCTTGAAATTATACCTAAAGGATTGATGCAAATATCAACATGTTCCCCAGATTCAGTTAATGGCATTTTATCATGATCTACAATTCTAGAAATAACTCCTTTATTTCCATGTCGATTAGCTAATTTATCTCCAACTTGAACTTTTCTAAAAAATATACTATTTATTTCAACTAACATTCCATTAATTTTTTCACCTTTATTTTTAAATTTACCAACATATGAAAATTTATTTAAACTATTATCTCTTATAAAAGTGGAAGCTTCAGCTTTATCTAAATTTTCATTAAGAACTTTCTTTAATACATTTTCTTCACTTTTTTGATTTTCAATTCTTTCTTCAACCCATTTTTTAAATTCAGGAATTTCATCATTCCATTCATTTGGATAAATATTTACATCTGTTATAATATAATTATTTACTGCTTTTAAAATAACTTTCTCATTAAATGAAGAACATAAATCAAAAGAAGACATTTCTTTAATTATTGCATATGGATTTCCGGTTTTAATTTTTTCAAGTTTATCTGGTAATGGTTTATAACAATTTGTATTTAATGATAACAAAACTCGACTAATAGGTAATATAAATGATAAATTTCTACAATGGACAGATGTTAAAATATTTTCATCAACTAATTTTTTAGAAATAACAATTCCATCTTCATAATTATTTCCATAATAAGACATAACTGCTGTTAAAAGATTTCGGCCAATATTTATTTTTCCATCTTTACAAAAATTACTTTCAGCTAAAATATCTCCAGCTTTAAATTTATCACCTTCATTAACATAAATATTCATAAAGTCTATATTTTCAACATAAATATTTTTAAATTTAATATTAAAAATTTCAACTTCTTTATCAAGATATTGAACTATAATATATTGATTTCCAATATATACCACATACCCATCTTTTTTAGCTCTTTTTATAAATTGGGTAAAATCTGTATATAAACCTTCACAACCAGATCTTATTAAAGGTTGTTCAAAATTTTTTAACATAATCGATTGTCGCATTTGGGAAGAAGACATCTGTAATCTTGTCTGGTCGTCATTTTCACAAAATGGAACTAATGAAACTGGTATTGAAATTGGTTGATGTTTTAAATAATCTGTTCCAAATTTTAAATTTTTATCTAATATTACATTGGGAATTAAGTTTTGTAAAATACCACAATTATCTCTGTCAGGAGTGTCGACAGGACAGATTCTTCCAAACATAGATGAATGAATATCTCGTAAATGTTTAGGCACATTATCTCTTTTAAAACCTCCTGGCCCAAGTAAACTAACACGAGAAAGTTTTGTAAGTTCTTCTATAGGATTTATTGAAAAATCAAATTGAATAATATCAGAAACATTACACTCCTTTAAAATCTGAGTTGAATTAATATTAAATTTTGGTTGTTTTGCAGTTCGATTAGAAATACATAAATCAAAAACAGATTTTGAAATTTTTGAAAATATCATATATTCTAAACATCTAATACGTTTATTTACAAAATAAGTATCATCAATATTTCCATTTTTTAAAACATTTATAATTTCTTCTAATATAGAATTTGTCTTAAAAAATCTACTAGATAGAATGTCAATTTTTGGAATTAACTCAAGAGCATATATGATATCCTCACCTTTTGATTTTGCATTATATTTTGAATACATTCTACCAACTTCAGCAATAAAATCATCTTGTGTATAATTTTTTGATTCTTTATAAAAAATCTTAAGATCATATAAAAGATTTTCGTATAGATTTTTTGAATCTGTAGATACATTTATTTGATTAAAATCATATGTTTTATTAAGATTCTCTGCATTAAAAAAAGCAAACATTAAAAGAGCTAATGGTACTTTTTTCGATAAAAAACTAACTGTAATAAAAGGTGGTTCTTTTTCTTTAAAAATCATCATAGTTGCAACATTTGTACGTAATTTAATATTTTTTCCTCGTGTACATATAGGAATATCAAATAATTGAAAGAGGGGTATTTTCTTTTTTCCATTTATAATTATATAATTATTATCTATTAATTTTGGAATTACCATACTTAAATCAATTTCTGAATTTTCTTTTTTTAATCTAATTATTAAATTTTGTTTTACTGTTTTTGATAATTCACCTGATGAAAATTTTGAATCTTTTAAATATAATTCATTAATAATAAATCCTAAATCCTCAACAGGTTTTAAAATTTCTGAAACTATATTTATGATATTGTCATATTCTTTTTTTCTTATATTAAAAATATTTTTATCTTTATTAATTTTAAAATTTGGGTTAATTATATTCATTCATTTTTTCTCCTTTCTATATTTCTTCTCACATACTAATTTTGCTAAAGCTCCAGGTGAACAATCTCCTTGATGCCCATATTTTAAATGGCAATTATTTCCTTTTCCAAATGAACATAAAACCCACCCATTTATTGGATCCAAAGACATTTCAGGGTGAGTTTTTTGAGGCATTTCATGATGAACGCTCAATTCATCTTTATTTATATTTCCACAAATTTCACATTGTAATTTTCCATATTCTTCTATATTTCTTTTAAAAACTTCGTGTCTGAATATTTCAGATCCTTCACTTCCTAATTCTTCAGTAATATGTCCTGAATTAATTAAATCTTGTTTCATTATTTGTTCTGTAGATTTTCCAAAAAGAATACATGATTTTTTGCATTCTTCAGAACAATAGAAATATGAACCTCCATTTCCGCGTTCTAAACATATAGCTCTATCATAAAGTTGACTCCCAAATAAAATAAACCACCCATCCATTTCTTTTGAGTTTGGACAATTATGATTTTTACAATGACCTTGGATTTTTCCAGTTTTTGAATCTTCTTTTAATTCTTCTACTTCAAATAAAAATGGATGTTTTTCTTTCCAATCTTCAAGAGAATAACTTAATTTTTTTCGAGTTTTTTCTGTATGATGTTTTCCAAAAAATGGATTATTTTTACCTATAAATTTTCCTTTATGACTCTCGCTCATTCTTCTTCTAGATTCTATAGAAGGAATGAATTTTTTATGTCTCTCACTATTTTTTTTCCTTATAATTGGACATTGACTATAATGACTTTCACAACACCACTGTCCATTTTTAAATTGATATTTCGCCTCCCTTCCACAACCATAATCACAAATATGGTTCATGTTATTCTTTCTCCAATAAGAATTTTATCAATAATTCCTTTATAATTACCTTTATTTAAAAGACCTTTTAAAATATGTCTTTTTGGATTAGAAAAACTTAAACCTAAAATCCAACTTTCTTGACTTGGTGTCGATTGAATACTAAAATATTCTGGGACTAATTCATTTCTATTTTCATAAAGTCTCCATTTTTTATGTTTATACCACATCAATTGAGCTACAATACATTCAAAATGGATATGATAAATATCTTGATTATGAGAATAAACATCAAATAATTCTGAAGTAATTTCTTTATAAGTTTTTCCTTTAAATTTATGTAATAATTTTGATATTGTTGATAAATCTGCAACAATATCTTTTTGTTTCATATCTGTATTTTTTCCTTTTTCATTATTTATAATTGCTGATCCACTGAAATGAAACGTCCTTAATATTAACTGAGTTCCTCTTTCCCCTAAAGTTTGGGCTGCAATAATTCCTATATATTTACTATGTAATTCTTCATATGTATTACCATAACATTTATGACATATATTTTTATTTTTACATAAAATAGGACTTCTTAATTGAATTGTTTGCCCTAATAAATTTTTAACATCTTCTTTTTTTATTTGTATTAAAATATTATTTTTAATATAAAATCTTCCTATTAACATTTTAGCTTTTCGTTTTGTATTAATAAAAACTTCTAAACAATCAGTAGTTCCACAATCATCAGAATTTCCTAATTGTAAATTAGCACAAGTAAAAATTAATTTTCTTGAAAGATAACCAGAAACTCCTGTATTCAACGCTACATCCAAAAGTCCTTTTCGACATCCATATGTCGAATTAAAAAATTCTTTTTCATCTAATCCTTCTATCAAACTATGTTTAATAGGAGTTTCTAAAATTTCACCATCAAAATTTGAAATAAACCCTCTTGTTAATATCATTTGTTTAATTTGTTCCCAACTACCTCTTGCTCCAGATTCAAGCATATAAGCATATTTAAAATTCTTTTTTAAAAATTCTGTAATATCATTATTAGAAAATTTATTTAATTGTTCTATAATATTATCTGAAGAATATATTTCATTACATATTTTATTTGATTCATTTATTACACATTCATTAAGAACCATAGTAGTTCCAAATAAAGTTGCAAATTTAAATCCTATTCTTTTTATTTTATCTAAAGTTTTTGTTATTTCTTCAATTGGATATAAATTTTTAATATCATTTAGAATTTCTAATAAACGTTTTTTATCTACTTTTCCAAAAACAACAGGGTAATCTTCTGGAAGACATTTATTAAATTCAACTTCCCCCTTACTTATATTTTCATTTTTATATTTTATTATATTTTTATAATCTGGTAAATTATTTGTAGTTAAAGCATATATTCCTAAAATTATATCTTGAGTCGGAATAGTTGATAAAGATCCATTAGCTGGACTGCTTAAATTTTTAGTAATAAAAATTTTATCTTTTATTTCTTGTTTTGCTTCTTCAGAAATTGGAACATAAACTGCGATACAATCACCGTCAAAATCTGCATTTAATGGAGCACATATCATAGGGTGTATTTTAATGACAGAATCTAAACTTATTTTGATTTTAAATCCTAACATTCCTATTCTATGTAATGAAGGTTGTCTGTTTAAAATACAAACTTCATCTTTAATAATCAATTTACATAAATCAAATAAAACTGGAGAAGAATTTTCAATACATTCATCAATAAAAGAAATAGCTTTATTAAGAAGTTTGAATTTTCCGATCTCTATTAATTTTTTAGAAATTTGAAGTTTAAATATTTCTAAAACCATTTTATAAGGTAAAATACATTCATCTATCTTTAAAGTTGGTTCTGGAGTAATTACAGCTCGACCAGAAAAATCAATTCTTTTTCCTAAAATATTTCCTCTAATAAGCCCTTCTTTTTTAGACATTTTTTCTAAAATATGATGATAAAGTTCATTAACGTCTTTTTGTAATTGTTTAAAATAAATATAATATAACTTTTTATTAGTTCTTATATCAATAATTGTATTTTTCATAGATTCTTTTTTTGTTAAAATTTGCATATAGAATCTATTTATTTTATCAACTATCTGATTATTTTTTTTAATACCTTTTGCAGCCGGTCTTAAATCTGGAGGTAAAACTATAATTTGATTAATGATGAGTTTATCTAAATTATTTTTTATAAGTTTCCAATCTGCAATCTCTTCTGAAAGATTATTTGCAAGATCTTTTATTATTTTTTGAATAGCATTAAGACCTTCCCAAGTTTCTTTATTTTTTGGAATTAGTTCTGAGTTTGTTGTTATAACATGTTCATCTTCATCTAAATATAAAATACTTTTATCATTTTTCATTAATTCAGTTAACGCACCTTTTAAATTAGAACCACCCAATACTATTAATAGATCATAAAATATTGGGTTTATAACAGGAATAGGTAAAATTATTTTTGCAAATCTTTTTCGACGTTCATTACTATTTACAATATCAACTTTACATATTTCACAATTATTTCCTGATTTAGAAATACCATAATAAGTTCCACATTGACAAGTATAATTCTTCATTGGCCCAAAAATTTGCTCAGAAAATAACCCTTCAGGATGAAATTTTTTTTTATTCATAATTTTTGTTGTAGTAATTTCTTGTAAATTTTCACAAAAATTTTGAAAATCTAAAAGTTTTGGCATAAAAATTTCTCCTATTTTTAAAATTTCTTATTAATAAATTCAGAAAGAACTTTAATATGTTCTTTAATTCTTTTAGATATTAGTTCATCCATTGCAGGAATTATATATTGAACAATTTGTTTTGCATCTTTACTTGTTATCTTTTCTTGAGTTTTTTGTATTATTTTTTGAATAAGTTCTTTGATTTCATTGTCAATCTTTTTATTTTTCATTGTCATTTTGAATTTCCTCATTTTTTCTTTTTTTTTTGAGTTTATTTTTTAAAAGTAATTTATTTTTTAAAATTATATGATTAATTTTTTTAGTTGCTTCATAAGTTGCAGCTTTAATTAAATCACTTCCAACTTCACGGCAGATATTTTCAAGTTTATCCAAAGAATTTAAAACTATATCTAATATTTTATTTTCTTTTTCAAAATTCTGGTTTGATTTCTTCATATTTTATATCTTCCTCTGTAGGTTTAAAATAACAATCATTAAAATTATAAGTTGTTAATATATTTTCGATATTTTTTTTAAGAATACTCCCTATTTCAAAATTTATCATTTGAGAAGGAATACAAAATTCTCCTAATAGATTAGCATTTGGATGTAAAGATTCAATAAAAAGTGACACAATTTTATTTTTTATTGATTTAATAAAATATTTTCTTATTACATATTTTTTATGAATATATGTAATTTTAAATAATTTTTTTTCATATATTACTCTTGATGGTATAATAATTTTATTAACAATTTCCATATTTTAAGCAGCTCCTGTTTCAGGAATTAATTCAACATAAAATTGTTTGTTAAATTTTGTGGTAGATATTACATAATTATTAAAGCAGTTTGGAATATTTATCATAGAAACTAAATTAAATATTATATCATTACTATTAAGTAATGTTTTTGCTGGAACAATTTTTTCACAAATTGGTGAATCTTTTGTTCCGACACACATATTAATTTTGGAAGTTTTATTCGCTTTTAAAATTGGTAAAATATTATTAGCGAGATTTATTAGTTGATCTTCGCCAGGTACTGAATCATAAATAATATCTTTCTTTCTTTTAATAAATTTTTTTAAATAATCTAAATCAAATTTATGAACACTTTGATCTAATATACAATCTCGAATTTGATTATTGTCTATTAAATTTGCAAAAATAATTGAAGCATTTCTTAAATCATTTTTTGTTAAATAAGTAATATATTTTCCTTTATGTTGTTTTTCATAATAAACATTTCTTCGACAATCTATAATTAAATATCTTGAAGAAATATATAATCGGGTATCAATAGATTTACCTCGATTATATGTATAATCTCTACAATCTATAAGGATATCATATTTGGGGATTTTAGTTACATTTTCTATATATTTTTTATTAATTTTTTTAATAATAATATCTTCATTTTTATTTTTTATAATATTTTCTAAAGCATCAACTTTTAATATTCCGACATCTTTTTTTCTATAAATTGTATTTTTTAAATTATTATCTTCAATAATATCATGATCAATTAAAATTAGTTCATTAATTTTTTCTAAATTAGAAATATAATTAGCAACATAACCACCAAGAGACCCAATTCCTATAACAGCAATTTTTTTATACATAAAATTATCCTCTCTTTTATTTCTTAAGAAATTGGGTTCATTAATTTTATTATCTCGTCAGTTTTATCTACTAAAAATAAAATTTCGTTTTTTGAAAGTCTCCCTGATGATCCGTATCCAATGGTTCCATCTTTTTTATTATAAGTTCTTGTAATTTGAAGTTTTGGTTCAGCCTCATTATAAGAAAAAATAATAAATTGCAAACTTCCATTTTCTTGTTCCATTTCAAAAAGTTTTATCATTTTGTCATTTTCTTTATTATAACCCATATAATCTTCTCCCCCCCTATAAATTTATATTTTTTTAATAGTGAGATTATACATAAATATAATCTCACTATAAAAAATTATTTTAACATAGACATTTCATCTGCGGTCAACTCTGATTTATATGAAGCTTTAAAATTAAACAATTTATGAGTTTCTCTAATAGAATAATTTCTCGGAATTTTAAAAAACATTTTTAACTTTTTTCCATTTTGAATTTTTTTAATATAAAATGTATCTATTAATGGAATTATTTGTTTTTCAAAATATTTAAAATCATTTTTATTTTTTATATTAAATTTTCTGGAAATATTTTTTTGTTTCCATCTATGAGAATTCATAATTTCAATTTTTAAAGAATCTTTTTTCTCTTCAATAGCTTTTAGTGCTCGTGATAATGATTTACTTCTTCCTTTTTTCTTATTAAAAGTATCAAGAACAGAACATATTGATACACCCCTTGACATAACCTCATTATTTTCATCTAAAAATAAACATACCGTACAAACATTATTTACTAATTCTGTTTTATAATAATAATATTTTATTCTTTTAACTCTAATTTTTTTAAGATATTGTTCAAAGTTAAGTTTTTGATCTTTCTTAACTTTTTTCATTTTCTTCCTCCTTAATAAAAATTAAAGGGAATATTTTCATATCCCCTTTAATTTTTTAATTAATAATTCTTAATTGTTTTTAACCCTTTTTTCCAGCCGGTTTAATAAATTCAAGAATATCACCATCTTTTAAAACATATCCATCTAATACTTCTTTTCCATTAACCAAACCTTTTGACATACGAGCTACATTTAAAACTTCACGTAGAAATTCTGAAACAACACCAACTGATTTTCCAACTACTGGAAATTTCCCAGAAGAAGCTCCAGCTGAAACTTGAATTGTTGTTTTTGTTTTATTCCCAAATGATGCATTCGGATTTGTTAAAGAACTTGTAAAAGATCCATCCAATCCAGTAACTTTATTATTTTGAGTTTTGGTCGTTATTTTCTTTTTAATTGATCTTGTGTTTTTAAGAATAGCTTCTATAATGATATCTTTACGTTTTTTAGTCATTCCTGGTATTTCAAGAGTATGAACACATATTTGACGAAGTTCTACTACAGTTTTGTTTTGTAATTCTTCTTTTGTATACATATAAAAAACTCCTCTCTTTTAGTTTTTACAAATTCTTTTTTTAGAATCTGCTTTCATGGTTAAAATATCAAAATAAATTTCACAAAATTGGTAATTTTTTTTTACAATAACATTATAAAATGCCCAACACATAATAGTTGCAACACCCAAATTAGTAAAGAGTAACTGTGGTTCTGATTTTGAAAGTTCTTCACATGACATTTCATCTGGATGTTTATCATCTGGATTTTTAATTTCTTGATGATAATCACATAAACTTGGTGTAATATTTTCACCTCCTTTTCTTATATAAATTTGTACATTACCATCTATAAAATCATTCCCCCCAGAAATAAGAATAATTTCATCAAGACAATTGCAATAATTTGAAATCAATTGTCGAGTCTTATGATTATCAACTCCTAATAAAACAATATCTTTATTTTGAATAATAGTAGATATATTTTCATCATTAACATATTGATTAATTGAATTAATTTTTAATTGTTTAAATTTAATTTCAAGTTCTTTGGTTTTAACTTCAGCTTTATTTCCAATATAATTAAAATCTTGTCTTTCATAATTTTTTAATTCATATTGGTCTCCATCTACTAAAGTAATATTTATATCATTCTCCTTCGAATAATTAAGAAATTTACATAATTTATCAGTTAAAATTGACCCAATTCCACCAAGACCAATAATTTTAATATTCATTTATTTTCTCCTTTATAAATAATTCATTAAATTTAAATTATCTTCATCTTCATCAATTTCTTGAGTCATTTTTTCAAGCATTAAATCAATTTTATAATCTTTAAAAACACATTCTTTACATGGATTAAAATCATCATCAGTATTATTATTATTGTCACTACCAAATGACAATGAATCGATTATTTTTTGATTCCTTATTCTTGAAAAATCAAAACTATTAATATTAATTGGTAATATTTCTTTTTTAGAAACATTTTTTAACCATTTTTTATTAAATTTAGCTTTTATAATATTTGAAGATTCAACTATATAAAAAATACCATCTTTATTAAATTGAACAATACCTTGAATATATTCTCCTGGTTCTGTAATAAATCTTGACCCATTAATTACAATAGATGATGAAATACTAAATGATAAATCAGAATTATTAATATTTCCAAGAGTAATATGTAAACCATCAAATTCTTTTTCATCATGACTATCAACTCCAGAATGAAAAGCTGATAATGATCCGTGACTATGAATATCTCCTATTAAATTATAATTAGGAATATTATTTATAGAATAGTCTAATGAACATGAAGAAACAGTTTGGGTAGGAGCATATAATTTAAATTTTTTAGACAATTCATTATAATAAATTAATACAATTGCCTCCCCTTTATAAAGTTCATAAACTTTTCTAAAAAAAGTAATAATTTTAAGAAATTTAATTGTTGATATTTTAGGAATATTCATTTTAGCTTTAGAAACTATATTTAAATTATTCAAAATTGAAATTTGATTAACTGGGGTAATACTTTCTAATAATCCTAATTTCTTTTTTAAAAATATCCCCTCTTTAGAAACTATATAAAAAATATCGTCTTTAGGAATTTCTTGATTTCCATCATTAATAAATATTTTAAACATTTCTGATATTTATCTCCCTATCTTGTTTGAATGAAAAATTTGATGAATTATTTTTTGTATACATCCCATGAAAATTTGGAAATCCTGAAAATTTTTGACATATTGTTTGTTGTTTTTTAGTATATCTTGGAGTAATAAAACCATGATGATAATAAGGATGTTTTTGAAAATTTGAATTATAATTATTTCCTCTTATAAAATTTCTGATTTTTTCTATTTGTAAAATATTATTATAATAAATATATAATATACTATCTAAAAAACTATCTCCCTCAATAGAAATAAAATCTCCAGGTTGAAATTTAATTTTAGACAGATTAATCGGAGCATGTTTTAATTTTTTCCATTTAAGTGAATCATTTTGAATTAATTCAAAATTAGTTTTTAAATCACTATACCATAAAGTACAACAATTAGAACAAAGAACTAAAGGTTCTCCTCCAGTATCTATTAAAAATCCAATAATAATGTTAATATCTTTTTTAGGAAAATTTGAAATTTGAGATTTATTAGCTCTTATTTTTGTTCCTGATACAATTCCTTTATATTCTGTTTGAATTTTTCTTATAACTCCTATATTTATTTCAATATCTATAAATTGTTTATTTTTTCGAATATAGGGAATATGTTCTATTTCTCCCTTTTTATTTTTTAAATGTATTTCAATAATATCTTCTGTTTTATTAAAATAAAATTTATCAATTGTTTGAATATTAAACATGTTTGTTGGATTTTCCCAATCTGCTTTTACAACTTGATCTCCAATTTTAAAATTTATTTCATTATCAAAACTTGTAACTTTAAATTTTTTATTTGAGGAATCTATGCAAAATTTGAAAACTTCTTCTAATGATGGATTCTGTAAAATTTCATTTCTTAAAAATTTAGTTTTAGTTATAAAACTTTTTTGTTTATCATTCAAAAATAATTTCGCACCGATTCTAAAAATACGAGGACATAATTTACAATCTGTTATTTTATGAATTATAAAATTAGTACTATCAAATAATGGTATACGAATTTTATTATTATTATTATTATCTTTAAATGTTAATATGATTTTATTTTGTATACTTATATTACACTCAATAAATGTAGCTTTTATATAGTTTGTAACTACTAATTTATAATTATTATTTTCTAATATATAAATTTCATTTTTCTTTAATTTTATATTTTGAAATTTTGGATTTTTATTATCAAAAATAGTAGCTTCTAAATTTTTAGCTAAATAATTATCATTATTTAGAATAATTTCAAATTCACCATCTCTTGCTTTTTTAATTTTATTTACTCGTTTATAACCTTTAAATGGAAAATCAACTATTAATATATCTCCTTTTTTGACAATAATATTATTTTTTAATTTAATAAAATCTATTTGATTTTGATTTTCTAAAAATTGATTAATATTTGATTTGAAGATTCTATCTATTTTTAATTTTGAAAAATTATGTTCAGAATCTTCAACTTTGACATATAATGGATCGGATAATGCATCATTACCAATAAATGTTTCTATAAAAAATTCTTTTTTATTAAGTATAAAAGAATCACCAATTGATAATACTCCATTTTCAAAAGCTACTGATTCACATATATTTTCATATAATTCTTTTTTATCTTCTTTTTTATCTTCTTTTTCATCAATTTTATAAAGTCTTGTGAAAATTTTTTCAAGAGAATAAAAATTAAATGAATCATTGCATAAATTTATATTATTTTCTATTTCACATATTTCTCGACTTAAAGTATAAAAATGGGGAATCCATGAAACATCAAATATAAACATTGGATCTTTTTTAGTATTATACTCCCATGTTAAATAATCACTAACTTCATTATTTTTTTGTGCATATTTTTCAACATGGGATATATAATCATTATTAAAAATAGCAGACCAAAATTTCAATAAAATATTATCACATGATTCAATTAATGTTATGTTAGATGGTTGGTCGAATACACCAAGACATACTGTTTGTTTTGAACTTATATTTAACAAATTAGCATTTAATAAATAGTCTGCTTTGCTTGATATAGGTGATAATCGAAAGAAAACTTCTAAACGAATTAATTGATTTTCTGGATTTAAAACTATAATATAAACAATATATGGAAATGACAATAAAAATCTATATGGTTTTTTATTTTCTTTTAAGAAATTTTTAAAACCATATTTTTCTAAATGACCTGATAATTTTAATTTTTCAATAACATATTCCATACTTAAATCAACTAAAATTGTTCTTACTCTTGGTTGGTCTTCAAGTATAACCATTTTTGAACCATCTGAATAATATTTTGAATATCTGCAATTTAAAGGGAGTATTACATCACCACTTTTCATTTTTAATTTTTCTTGAATTCTCCCTAAAAAACCTTTAGTTGATTTAATACAATCTCTTATCATTGGAATTGTATCTTTTTTATCATTTTGAGTTATTTTAGAAATTAATAAAGATGTACAATTATTATCTATTCTTATTTCTTTTAAGTCATGCATTTTTTTTATTCTCCTTTTAGATATTTCATAACTTTCGCATATTCTCTTAATATTTTTGGAGCAGAATCAAATTTATCAATATTCCATGTTTGTATTCTTTTAACTTTTTCATTACCAATAACAAGATTTTCAGAAAACCCAGTCCATAATGATATAATATATTTTTCCTTATATTCTCTTTCAAGACTTAAAAAAGAAATTTTATTCTTTGAAATTTCTGGAACTTCTAAAGATAAAAATATATTAGCACCTTGAGGAATATATTCTGAATATTTTGTATTAAGCTGCTCTTCTTTCATAATTTTATCACATAATTCTATAACTTGTTCATCTAATTCACTACTTTCAATTTCTTTTAAAAGTTGTTCAATAATTCCCATTTAATTAATTCTCCTTTAAATTATTTTTTTATAGAATAACGAGTTCGATCTGGAGTTTGAAGCCAATCAACATTATTAAAAGGTATTGATCTCCAACCTCTTTTTTCAAGATCATAAACATGAACAATTTTAGCTTTTTTTACTAATTTTAAAATTTTAGGAATATTTATATTTTTAGGTTTATCAGCTCTTGGAATTCTTTTAAAATCTAAAGTACAATTCATAATACGAATTGTACCATCTTTTTTTATAAATTTTATTATTACTTCTTCTACACTTCGAATTTTTTCCCAAAATTCTATAACATCATCAATAATATCTTTTGGCATTTATTTTCTCCTCTTTTCTAAATGTGCAAGTTCATTAATATTACTTTTTCCTTTTGAAATTAAATTTGACATTCCCATACAAGTCCAATTACATTTTCTGCAGAATTTTATTTTATCTAATATAATTGACGATTTTGCAAATTGTATAATTTGCATATTTTTATCAAATAAACGATTATTCAATTTTATATATTTTGGAGTATTTACTCCTCTAATTCTTAAACAAAGTCTTATAGATCCATCAGCATCAATTGTAATATTATGTAAATTATTTTCTATTTTACAATCTAAATTTGATGGAAGAATTTCTAAAACTTTATCCATATGAATTCCTAACATATGAGCATCTAATTTATCATTTCTTATTAATTGCAATTGTTCTTTAAGAATATCTGAATTATGAACTAATAAATTTTTATCAGTAATATTTGAAAAATCATAATATGGACTTTTAGAAATATCTATAAATGTAATATCTGTATTAATATTATGTTCGCTGAGTTCTTTAACTGTTTGATATAAATATTTAACATTTTCGTTTGAAATTGTCATTTCTGCTACTAAATCTTTTATATACGGGCGAAGTGATATTAATTGAGACATTCCATAATAACTTTTTTTAGATTGATCTGTATTTTTATCTTTATATAATGGATCAATAGAACTTGTCAATCCTTGTATATAATCAACACTTGATAAAAGAGTTTCAATTGAATCTTGAATTCCAGGAGAATTATTTGTAATTATTGTATAATGAATATTCTTTTTATTACAATAATTTATTATTTCTGGAAGGTCTGATCTTAAAAAAGGTTCTCCTCCATAAAATATATGAAAACAATCTGGATTATGTTTTTTGAGTTTCTTTAATCCTTCAATAATATATTCAGTTGACATTTCATTTTCAATATAATATTTCATATTAGGATATTCTGCTGGTTTATTTTTATAATTTTTTGTGATTGCACAATATGAACAATTTAAATTACATTTTCTTGTCAAAAGCCAATTTACTATATGTATTTTATTCTCCATTATTAATTCTCCTATAAAACTTAATTTACAATATCAATTTTCTTATTTCTGGACGATCTTTAATATTTTTACAATAATGATAAGCATCTATTGATTCAGTAATATTCTTTCTTATTTCTGGACGATCTTTAATATTTTTACAATACAAATAAGCCCACCTAGAATTAGTAATATATTTTCTCATCTCTGGACGATCTTTAATATTTTGACAATAATAATAAGCATAATCTGATTCAGTAATATTCTTTCTTATTTCTGGACGATCTTTAATATTTTTACAATACAAATAAGGCCACCTAGATTCAGTAATAAATTTTCTTATTTCTGGACGATCTTTAATATTTTGACAATAATAATAAGCATAATCTGATTCAGTAATATTCTTTCTTATTTCTGGACGATCTTTAATATCTCGACAATACAAATAAGCCCACCTAGAATTAGTAATATATTTTCTCATCTCTGGACGATCTTTTATATCTCGACAATACAAATAAACATCATAAGATTCAGTAATAAATTTTCTCATCTCTGGTCGATCTTTAATATTTTTACAATAATAATAAGCATAATCTGATTTAGTAATATGTTTTCTAATTTCTGGTCGATCTTTAATATCCAGACAATAATAATAAGCCCATTCAGATTCAGTAATTAAACTCCAATATTCTTCTTTATCTTCTTCAAGACAAAGATTATACATTATCTCCGACATTTCTTTTGGATTTATCCACATGATTTAATCCTTAAAAATTTTATCTC
>JAFCCM010000002.1 GCA_017610225.1 Candidatus Aenigmatarchaeota archaeon
AGTTAGCTGAATAACAGATATCGTTTAAAATAATCAAAAAAAATATCATGAAAAAGATTATTTTCTTATTCATTGACAATACCCTCTAGTGAGAACTCACCCACTTTTTTATTTTCAGAAAATAA
Organism: Candidatus Aenigmatarchaeota archaeon; assembly: GCA_017610225.1. Next base: position 126 of record JAFCCM010000002.1, read on the forward strand.
TGAAATGTTTATTAAATTAATTTTATTCTCATCACTTTTATCATCTACAAACCCTATGAAGAAAAATTCAAATGGAGAAAATCTTATAGATTCACATTTTTCACTTTTTCTAATTACATCTACACTATTCTGGCAGGAGTCATAAACACTAAAAAAATCTATTAAATCTGAATGATAACATATCTTTGATATATTTTCAGGGAAAAATTTTTCTTCAAAATATATTTTTATTAAATTTCCTTTTTTTAAATCATTAATATCACAATTTATGAATGAATCATCAAAAAAATAACATACATTATAATTTTCATGACCTTTATGACAAGAACCACCTATTTTTTCTTTTAGTGAAATTATTTCATTGCAACTAAAGCCCTGTTTTTTATTATCGAAAATATTTTGTCGTAGAATGAAAATGAGAAAGATAGATGTTATTAAAAAAACTACGATTAAAATATTGAATTTTATACTAGGTAATCTCATATTATATTAATTAGTTTAATATTTAATATAAGTTTAAATAATATTTAATATAAGTTTAAATAATATTTATCTTAATCTTCCTGGTAATTCACTAGTATCTTGATATCTTTCTAATTCTTCCCATGTTAAAAGATTTTTTCCTCCATATGCTGAACTACCACTCATATTCATAAATCTTTGAATACTACCATCTGGCAGAATTTCTGCACCAGCAAATTTTGATCCACTATTATTGATATATTCATCCATAGAACATGTTTTCACATTACAACTTCCTAGGCTTAATAATAATAAAACACTTAAAGCAATATTATAAACAGTTCTTCTAAAACCTCTATAATTTATCATAATAATCTATAAAGAACGTAAAACTTAAATACTTATCCTTTTTCAAACTACCCAAAACTAAGCAAACCTCACGCCAAAATCACGTATTCCTATATTTTAGTAAAGGTTGTATATAAAGATTTGAAAAACCGAGGAAATCCCAAAAAGATACCAAAAATCTAGATAAAATTTTATACAATAATCTTATATGAAAACTAAGAAAAATGTAGAAAATTATAAGAAAAAGGAATTTTACATTAAACAACATGGAGGAGTTCTTAATTTCATACAATTATCAAAACTCGAGAAAACTAGTGAATCTAACCTATTTAAATACTAACCCAAGAATTTACTCATGATAAAACCAATCAAACAACTACTTACCGAAAAATTAAAACTTCCGAAAAAAGAATTATCCTTACTTCCATCCAGTTACCAAAAAATAGGGGATATAGTAATAATCAATTCCAAGAAAAAATTATGGAAATATGATAAAGAAATTGGAAAAGTAATCCTAGAAAATATCCCCAAGACAAGAACAGTTTGTAGAAGAACAGATTTTATAACTGGACAATTTAGACAACCCAGTGTCAAAATAATATCCGGAGAAAAAAACACTGAAACTATCCACAGAGAGCATGAAATAAGTTATAAACTAGATGTAGCAAAGATTATGTTCTCAAAAGGAAATCTAACAGAAAGAAGGAGATTAATTAACCAGATAAAACAGGATGAAGTTATTGTCGATATGTTCGCTGGTATAGGTTACTTCTCTATAGGTCTAGGAAAGTTCTCAAAAGCAAAGAAAGTTTATGCGATCGAACTCAATCCAGAATCTTATCATTATCTCTGGGAAAATATTAAGCTCAATAAAGTAGAAAATAAAGTTACTCCGATGTTTGGTGATTGTAAGAAAGAATGTGAAAGTTTAGGGAAAATTGCTGATAGAGTTTTAATGGGATTAATCCCAACACCAAAAGACTATCTAGATACTGTGATGAAAGTTATTAAAAAAAATGGAATTATTCATTATCACTCCACAATCCCAGAAGACGAGTCTCACGAGAAATTGTTGTTTGAAATTAATGATATAGCCGTCAAGTATGGATTTCAAGTTGAGTTAATATCCTGGAAAAAAGTTAAGTCTTATTCTCCAAAGGTTGACCATGTTGTTTTGGATGTTAGAGTAATCTAAGGTAAAAATTCTTTACTATCCAGTTTCTCAGGAAGATAAGTCTCTGATAAGAATTTCAATCCACGGGAAGACAAGGCTTCAATCTCTGCTTTAATCTTCTTATCTAACATCAACTTGATTTCTCTTTTCCACTCTTTCTTTTGAAACCAAGGGTAATCAAGAAGTTCTTTTGCCCTTTTCAAATCTCTTTCATTTGCCCTGATGACTGACTTCTCAAGTTTATAATCCTTAATATCTGATATTGTTAGTCCAATAAACTTGGCAGAAGGTGTACCTAATTGTTGAGAGGCATGAGCTAATGCCATTGATCCTGATTTGATGACTGAGTAGATGTACCAGCCATAACTATTGTGAAAAACTACTCCGCTTCCACCTACAAACGAATGTAAATCTGGAACTCCGAAATCAAATACATCCCCTCTATATTTAGTAGATTTTATCTCTTTCACCTTGACTAGAGTGATCATTGGGTTAAGGACAGGTAGAAGGTTTTCCTTCATTCTTCTGAATTTATTTGGAAGTTTATGTTTCTTTAAAGCGTCACCCAATCTCCACTTATTGATGAGCTTATTTTTAACAGAATATGGGAACCCATGATTATTCATCAAATGAATACTGACACTTTTAACATCACCGATATTTGGGAGACCATATACACAATCGTTTTTATACATAACTTCTATTGTTTTTGTAGGCAAAAAAAAGTTCCTGAATTCCGGGTTAGTTCTAGTATACGGCAACCTTAGTATATTGCCTCTTATATTGCCTCTTTCAACTTCTAATAATGTGGGATTGATTTTGAATGAAAGTAATAAATTTGTTACTTGTTTTAATAACTTCTCACTCTTTGTGTAATATATAAGATTGTGATATTTGTCAATGCTTCCATCACCATCAAAAAGACCTTTCAAAAAGTTTAACTGTACGTGTTGTGGAGAATTAAATATCACAGATGGTATTTCTTTCTTACCCGAACTCCTAACTAAGTTTAACTCTTCAAAAACTCTGGCTAACAATGAACTTCCTATGGAAATAAATATTCCGCCTTTATTTTTACCTTCTAATCCAGTGGTTGATTTCAGACTCAATTTGTTTTTAATTATATTTTGTAACTTCTTGATTTTTTTAGTCTCTTTTTTTGATAAATGGAATCTTACATATTTCTTATCCCTATCTCCCTCGGCGACCCAAAGACCAAGTAACCACCCAACTTCTTCATTTATTTCGATTTTGTTTTTGATTTTTTGGTAACCATTGCATTGTTGGACATAGTCTATCTCATCTACATTCTCGGTATCAGATAAACGAAACTTTTCACCTTTAATGAAAGCATAGAATTTATTTTGGACTTTCTTATCAAGATCCTTCTTTAGTATACTCGCAACATTTATCTCTTTTTCTTTAATATCACCCACCATACTTGGAAGTGAGTTAGAAACGACAATGTAATCATCTTCTTTCATGTCTTTTGCAGCTATAACTTTTATCTTATTGTCCCTGAAGACAAACAAAGAATGTGCTGGTGTTACCTTAATTGTTCCTCTGCCTCTTGTTTTGATTTCTAAAATTTCTCCATCTACTCTGTGTCTATAAGCATATTCAATATCTCTCCACTCAATTTCTCCTGTATTTTCATTCATGGCAGGAACTTCAAGTGGTAAGTGAATAATTTCTTTGTTTTTATCTTTATGAATATGGTTTTCTAAGATTTTTCCTATTTCATCAACTATGATCTCTCCTGTCTCCTTATTCTTTACTATAACAATTTCGCTAGGGAGTATACTATCAGAATCTGTCAGTACATACACAGGCAGCTTGTGTTCATCTGCCAATCTTTTAATCAATCTCCTAGTTCCTCTTGCAGCCTGACCTCCTGTTCCCATAAGAATACAATTATATTTTTTCCAGAACTTGTCCTCATGAAGCCTTTCAAACCCTGCGTTTTTCTCTATAACAAGAACAAAATCAGCATCAACATCTTCAAAACCAATATCTTCAACAACCGAAGGAATAGACCATCCACCAGATCCAAGTTTAGACCAGTCAATCAAATCTCCCCTGTCTCTGACTTTAACATTTCCAACAACTACACCTTTACGGTCGGCAAGTAAATGCAATCGTTCTCTAAGAGTTTCCAAGGTTGTCTCAATATCCACGATGAGTGGATCAGATTCTGATTGTTCTTCAAAAGTATTTTCATGAGAACCACCAATACTATGTTTCAAATTATAATACATATCCCTGATAGAAGCGTGAATATTCTCGTCAACTATGTCCTTACAGAAAGAAGCGATAAGAAGAGTTTGCATGAATTTACGGGCATGACCAACATTAAAGAAATGTCTTTTAGATTTTTTCTCACCTAAAGTAAGAAGTTTACTGGTTTCATCCCATTTTATGTTACTGAGGGATCTAACTGGTATCTTCATTGTTGGTTTTTGTTCTTTCTTTATCTGTTCAACAATTTCCTTACCAAATTCATTCAGTTTTTTCGACGTCTTGTCTCTCAAGTTCTGACTCAAATGATTTCACCTCAGTTACTTCTTTAGCCATTTTTTGGAGTTTGGCTTTAATAACTTCTTGATTTTCTTTAGTTAATTTATTTAATGCTTCTGCAACTTCAGGAATATATCTTTCAAATATTTTCTTTTTTTGTTGATGTAATTCATATCTTCTCTTTCCTGAAACATATCTTTGCATTCTTCTTCCTGCTTCTTGTAAAGCAAGTTTGATTTCTTTTATAATGACCTTATAAGATGCTACGGCCTGTTTAGATTCAGAAGTATAAGGAACCCAAGTTGAAGCAAAGTGAACCATAACAACTCCTGGACCCGTTGGTAAACTCTTTCCCGACTGACCAAACCCATACTTCTTCCAGTCTGTTCCTGATATAGCTTTTGTAATTGCACAATCTCCTGCCTGATACATTAATGGAACTCTGTTTGACAACCGGATTATATCAACAGTCCCTTCTTGTGGTAGTTCTCCACCATATGCTATTCCTACCTCGACTTGGAATGGATTCCCACGATAAACTGCTGGTGGTCTAGTCACAGATGAAAAGAATTCTGCCTTGATTTCTTTTTTTAATCCTGATAGTAAAAGGGATTCTCCTAATGGAGATAAACAGTCAGTAGGTGGTCTAAGCAACTTAGTGGCTTTCATGGCTTTGAACAATTTTTCTGAATTATCTATATCTAAACTTTTAGGACTTACTTTTGGATCTATTCCAGCGAGTTTACATATCTCATTAGCAGATGTTGCTCCCACTCTTGAGAAATCATTTGTAAAGAAAGACTTAACTGTTCTTGAGCTTGTTGATTGAATCATTCTTCTAAATATACCTAATTCAACACCATATGGATGTGGTTTGATTTCTTTTGGTAGAGGTGGTAATTCCATTGTTCCCCGTTTAAATTCTATTCTTCCTCCCGGACCATCAAATATTATTTCTGCGAAAGGGTTGGCAATAGCAACTTGTTTAACAAAGGATGTGACGCCAGATTTACTTTCAACATATCTTCCTTCAATTTCCATTTCTATTTTTAATCCATGCCATTCTTTCCCATCCTCGATATATTGATGTGAAATTATTTTTGGTTCATTTTTCTTGACATCAATCATTAATTCGTAGAAAGATGTCTTCCCATTCCCAGTTGAGGATATTATTGTTGTAGATTTACCTGTAGTTAGTTGAGAGTAAAGAACAGCTCCTTTTGTTCCAAGACCTTGTTGTCCCCTAGATTGAATAAGTTTATAGAACTTTGATCCTACAAGAAGTTTACCTAGAGTTTTTGGAATTCTTTTATCCACCATACCAGGTCCATTATCTTTGACCATAACCCTAAATCTCTCAGAAGTAGTTGGCTTAACTTCTAACCATATTCTTGGAAGAACTCTGGCCTCTTCACAAGCATCAAGAGAATTATCCACAAATTCTTTTACAACTGTTATTAAAGCCCGAGTAGGATTATCATAACCCAATAAATGTCTGTTCTTCTCAAAAAACTCAGAAATTGATATTTCTCTATGCTCTTTTGCCATCTGTTCTGCGTTTTTTCCATCTACCATTTATTCACTTCCGAATATTGTTTTTCTAACCATTTATATAATGCAGAATGACTACATCCGTCAACTATTTTCATAACTGCTTCTTTTGACGAGTTTATTTCATCCCATTTTCCTAATATACTTACTGTTTTGCCACTGATTGCAAGCTTGGTATTTGTGTATTTTTCTATTAGTTTTTTTGTTTTTCCACCTGTTCCGATTATTCTTGATTTAACAATAGTTATTCTTTTATCAGATTTTATCAGATCTGGTAAGTTTATTATCTCTAGCCCATAAACATCGTCTAATAGATACAAAGAGTCTTTGATTGAAAATCCACGACCAAACGCTTTCAACACTTGTTTGGCCTGATATACTTCTAATCCATCTCCCTCTATTTTTATGTCATCTTCTATAGTAATAATTGTATTTGTAAGCTTTTCAATGTTTCTCCTGTCCTTTTTATCCCTGATTAGGACTTTTTTCATCTTATCTGGAATTTTAATGAAGTCAAACATGTTATTTTATCCTCAAAAGATTAACAAGGTCTTTATAGAGTTTTTCTGGGTTAACTACACGAATATTTAATTTAGTGAAGTAAGAATTTATATTTTTAATATCTCTTCTCAACAATTCTGGAGCAATTGGGTTCTTTTTGGTTGTACCATGGCTAAAGTCGATGAAAACTGGACCATTCTTAAAGAGTATATTGTATACACTTAAATCCCCATGAATTAGACCTGCTTTGGCAAGTTTTTTCATGTCTTTGATGATTAATTTATAGGTTTCTTCTGGATTTTCTAACCTAACATCTATTATTCTAGGTGCAACTAACCCTTCCTCTCCGATAAAGGACATTATCAAAACGTTATCAGAGTAAACGAGGGGTAAAGGACAATTAACACCAACTCTGGATGCTATCTTGAGGTTGCTATACTCCCGTCTGCACCAGGTATAGATGAAGACCCTTCTGTTTCTTTGGATTCTACCGAATCTAGGATCTCCTAAGAGGTATTTGGCGATTGTTTTAAAGTCCATGACTCGTGTGCGGTAGACTTTGATTATCACTAATTCTTTATCTTTGGTTAAACCAGAGAAAACTACACTTTCCTTGCCTTCTTTTATCAAGGATTGGATTTGGATTTGTTTTTTTCCTAGTAACTTGTAGAGAGATAATCTTGTTTTTTCATCGAATACTCCACTAATTGTTTTAAGGTCTTTAGTGTAGTCGAGTGTTCTTTTTCTTTTGTGAACCATGGATAGTTAATTGATATTGTAATTTAAGAATGTTCCAGATTTTTGATTTTCGATGTTTTGTATACATCTCCTTTAGACACACATCTTTGCCACGTCACAAAATAGCATATGTTCTGCAATAATTTTTATAATTTCTTCTTTTTCTAGAAAATTTATATCTAGATTTATTTTCTCAACCTATCACTTTAGATAATTTTTTCTATTTTGAATTAAAATCCAGGGAAAAAACTATTTCCTCATCCAATTTTCCTAAATCTAATAAAACTTTTTCTCTTCTTGGATTCCCATTTGAATTTCTAAAATCTTTTTGAAATGAACCGCATTTAACTAAAACAGAATCATCAATTTTGATAAAAGATATTTGTTTCAATTTAAATTCTACTTTTCTCAATCTTGACCAAGCACCTCTTTTAATTCTTTCAATCTCATATTTTGACTTCCCACCTTTAAGTTTTTCATGCCATTTTTTAAAAGTTCTTTCACTATCATCATATTTAACTTTACCCAGTGCTAATATTAACCCAACACATCCAAATTGTTTAATGCCTTTTGATGTAGATTCACTATCATTAACTATAATTCTACGACTGCTTGTATTTACGGCATGAGCCTTAAAATCCCATGGAATTTTTTTGAATCCATCAAATTCTACATTACCATATTTTATGCCTGGAATTTCCATTTTATTTTTCAAAAGTTTCTCACATAAAAATTGAAAATACCAACCAATCCATTCCATTTGTTTCCAGTGTGGAAAATTTGATTTTTTCATCTCTAAAATAGATTTTCTTCCATCCCAAATTACTGTTATCTCTTCAAGTCTATCAGAAATTTCTTTTACAATCTTTGAAAAATCTTCTTTCATCATTTCTACCAAGTCATTAATTTTTAGTCTTTTGTTAGACTATTTTTATTTAAGTAATAATCTAATAGAGCTTTAAAGACTATCTTTCCATTTTTATTTAAATCTCCTAACAAAAAATCTCTTTTAAGTGCATGTGCGATTACTCCTATCATCCCACTTCCCGCAAGAGGATCAAATATTAAATCTTCTCCATTGGAGAAATGTTCCATAAGGCACTGAAGTAGTTTATAAGGAAGTCTTGTGGGATATTTAGGCATATTCATTTTGTAATCTCTTTTGAAAGTCAATGTTGTTAAATTAGATTCTCCTTTTTTACAATGATGTGTAGAACATCTCTTATGATAACACCATTTATTTCCATTTGTTATCCAAAATATTTCATAGATATTATGTGCTGGTCTAAGTTTACAAGCTGGAGCAAAATTATAACTCCAATACATTTTACCCCTCAATGTTAGTCCTTTAAATTTCATGATTTCATTATGAATTATATTGCTGTTATTCCAACCAGAAAAAATTAGTGCTTGTCCATTGTCTGTTAAGTTTTGCTTTATAGTTTCCAATAATTGTCTAATCTCATCCCCATATTCCTGAACTTTCCACTCAACATAACCATCAACTACATTATCACAATTTCTATGATAATTACTATTTTTACCACTGAATTTTATCCCAAATGGAGGATCTGTAATTATTAAATTAGCATTAACATTTTTCCAACTACTCATATCTTTTATTTGATATTTTTTTAATAATTGATTAATTATTTTATTACTGGTTTCCATTTTTCTCTTTCCTCTTTAATTAATTTATTTAGTCTATTATTTATGTACAAATAAAGCGTTCTATATGACATTTCTTTTGACTGTTTACGGTTAACATCTTTTGATTTTAACAATTATTTACACAATTTTATTAGTATATTAAACTAAAATAAAACGAGTGAATCAAATGATCGACCAAATAATACAATCAATCGGAACTTATATTATAGATAATTATGTATTCTGGTTGAAAATCATTGGATTTTTTATAGCTGGGCACATTGTTATAAAATTAATCAACAAATGGGTATCAAAATTCTTTGACAAGATTGACTTTGACAGGACAATAGAATTGTTCGTCATGAAAATGATCAAGATAATTCTCTGGCCGATTTGGATCATGATAATTCTTAGCAGACAAGGTGTTGATGTGACTGCATTTGTCGCTGGTTTAAGTATAATGGGTTTTGTTATTGGATTTGCGACCAAGGATACACTATCAAATCTTGTTTCAGGAATGTTCATCCTAATCAACAAACCATTCAGAGTCGGTGAAGATGTTGAAATAGTAAAAATTAAAGGAAAAGTCAAAGAAATGAGTATATCTACATGCATAGTTGTCACAGAAAATAACGATTATGTTACTATTCCTAATTCTAAAATTTGGGGTAACCCAATTATAAACTTTTCAAGATTGAAAAAGACTAAGAAAAAGAAATGATTTCTAAATATTTTTCAAAAAACCTTTTCTTCTAATCCATTCAGTTTGAGTAGGTGTATATCTCCACTTAACATCACAACGAGTATCACTCTGAACAGTCCAAGGTTCTACAAGAATTAAATCCCCGACTCGAATCCACACACGTTTTCTCATTTTACCAGGTATTCTTGCCATTCTTTCCTTGCCATCTTCGCATTGAACTCGAAGTTTATCCGACCCTAGCATCATTTCTACCACAGCGTATATCCATCCTTCTTCTGGTCTCTTGATTCTACTTATTTGTTCTTCTGCTGTTAATTGTGGACGTTTGTATGCTATATTATCACCTTATTATGGTTAGACTACTAGATTTATAACCCTTTAGGTCTTAAATAGATTTATGTCTATTTGGATTCTCAGGATGGGGCATAGATTACCTAGAGATGAGAGGATATCAACACATTGCGGTCTTGTAGCAAGAGCATTTGGAACTGAAGGTATTATATTCTCCGGGGAGAAAGATCAAGGGTTAGTAGATTCTATTAAAAGAATAACAGATAAATGGGGAGGACCTTTTGAGGTTAAATACGAAAAAAACTGGAAAAAAGTTATCAAAGAATTTAAAACTAAAGAATATCATATTGTTCTCCTTACTATGTATGGTATTAACCTTCCTGACATTATAGACAAAATTAGAAAAAAAGTGAATTTACTTGTGGTTGTTGGAAGTGAAAAAATTCCTGGGGAAGTTTATGATTTATGTAATGCTCAAGTTGCTGTTGGAAATCAACCTCACTCAGAAATTTCTAGTTTAGCTCTCTTTTTGGATTGGTATCAAGAAGGGAGGGAATTGAAAAAAGAATTCTCTGGAAAGATTAAAGTTATCCCACAAGTAAAAGGTAAGAAAACTAAAGAAGATTAATTCAACGGTGTCATATCACTCCACCAACATTTACCATGATCAATCAGTTTCTGGACCATAGGATAATTACATGAACTGTGAGGGATATTATTACCTTGATTACATTCTTCAAGACATTTGATATATGACCACTCAGATGAAAAATAAGTTAAAATAATATATAAAATCAATGTAAAAATAATCGAAATAATTATTTTGACGTTCATTCATCTACCCATTCTACTTGACATTCACCATCCACACAAACACATAAACCTTGACCACAATCCATAGTTCCAGGAACACATTCTTGTGAACACATCAATCCAGAACAATCAGGTGCTTGACTCATTGGAACACAACTAGTTGGATGACAACATTGAGTAGGAACGCAATAATCATCTGAGCCACATTCAAAATCTAATCCACATTCTCCTCTAAAATATGCCCAACCATTACATTCTGATTCATCGTCAAAAATACAAACACCGTACTGCCCTCCACTTTCATCTTCTCTTATCTCGTAAATATAACCATCTTCTTCACACTTTACTGCTGCTGGATTTGGGAGTTGAGTATTATCATTTGTACATCCACAGAACATAAAAATTCCTATAAGTAACAACAAAATTACTAGTATTTTTTTCATTTCTTATACCTCAAACATTCTTTTTTTCTTCATAATAATTAACACAAATATTCCTATTAAAGCTAACACAAATAATCCAATAGACAGATACAATAACCATGGTGTAGTTGATTTTGTTGTATCAAGAACCCCACCTGCAACTGCTTCAGGAACACTCATAACTTTTTCTTCTCCACCAGATAACACACGAGAAGTTTTTCCTAGATATCCAACCAAAGAAAATACTCCCCCGATTATTGACAAAAATACTGATGATAAAATTATTACAAGTCTTTGAGATTTTTTTGAGACATATGATTCACCTTTTCTAGTCAATGAATAAAATACCCACTTATGACCAGGTCTTACATTTTTTTCAACTAGTCCAGCCTTCATCAATTTTTCTAGATGTTCAACTATCGTTGATTTACTTTTTTTCAATAACCGACTAAGATCAGATGGGTTTCTATCTCCTTCAGAAAGAGTTTTTACGATATTTCTCCGAGTATCAGATGTTAATGCTTTCAATAAATCTTCATCTTCTTTTGACATAAAAATTAATTATCAATTAGATTTAAAATGTCTTACTATTATGTTGGGAAAAGACCGAACAATCTATTTTGTTAACAAAACAACTCTACTTGGTTTAAAATCATCTTTAATTTTGAAAGAAGAATGTTCTTCTATTTTTTTTGAAAATTCGACTACATCTTCATGATATGGCATTGCATCCATGGGTAATCTTTTTTGTGATTCTCCAACATGAACATATCCCTTAGCTTCTATAAAATCTGGGTTTGCTTTTTCAATTAATTTAGCATATTCTTCTGGGTTAGTCATATTCAATCCTTTCACTAATGTTAGTCTGATGACCTTTCTGCAATTGAATGAGTTAAGTAGTTCTAATGTTTCATTTAATTTTTCCCATAATTTTGGTGTTAATGGCTGACATAATTGTTGATAAATTTTTTTGTTCGGTGATGGTAATGTGACATATAATTGAAATGGTTTTGTCTCAAGAGATTCTAATCTTTCAGGAAAGGTTCCATTAGTCACAAGAAAAGAAATTATGTCCATTTTCTTAGCTTCTTCTATTAACCCCGATAGATGAGTATACATCGTCGGCTCTCCTGTTAAAGAAATTGCCATCATGTTTGGTGTTAATGCTTCTTTCCATTTTTTCTTATCCACTTTTTCAAAACCCTTGAATCCTTGCAGCAATAGCCTTCTTTGCTCTATACATTTTTCTAGAATTTCTTTAGGTTCATCTAATTTGATACCTTCAAATGATTCCTTCCATGAAAATCCCCTATCACCTGAATGAAGTCTCCAGCAAAATAAGCAATTATGATTACAAAAAACAGAAGGTGACATCTGCATACATCTATGACTTTTGACAGGGGGATACCATCTTTCTTTATAACAAACTTTTCCTTCAGACAAACTTTTTCTAGTCCATCTACAAGTCTTAACAACACTATGATTCCCAGCAAACCTGTAGCCTTGTTTGATAAGTAGTTTTTTGAGATCTTTGTTTATCATATTCAAAAGTAGTGATAATTGAAATATATAAAGTTAGTTAATAGAGAATTAACCACATTCCATATCCTTCTTCTGACCAGATGTTGACCATGTGATTAGATTTGACATAGATGAATCATCATATACCCAGTAAGATATTTTATGTGCTCCTGTAAGTGTATCACAGCAAAATGTAATTGGAGTTTGAGTTGACCCTATGTTGATATTACCTAATCCTGATTTCCAGACTTTTCCATCAGTATCAGTCATTAAAAACATGACTATTTTCTTGGAAGAAGTGGTAGGATATTCAATGAAACATTCATAAAACCCTTCTGATACAGAGTTACAATCAAAGTTTGTCACTGTAAATTCGGTTGGAATAGTTGTTGTTGAAACGATTGTTGTAGTTGGTAGAGTAGTTGTAGTCGAAAATGTTGTAGTAGTTGGAATTGATATTGTAGAAGTAGAAGTAGATGTAGATGTTGTTGTCGTGGTTGATATAGAACATATATTAAACGTGCCATCTGTCTGCCACCCACTGACACAAAAACATTGCTCATTACATGTCTTCCATGTATAATAATAAACTGTACCAATAGGAGCATCATTAGGAATAGTCCAATCATAATACCAGTATTGTCTGGAGGAACTAAAGGTATTGACTTTACCACTAAAGTATTCCCATCCATTACTTGAACTTTGATCAGTTCCTGCCCATATTCTAGGATTGCCATTTGGACATGTAGGAGAACCATACCTCATATCTTTATCCTCAGTGTTATCATCATTGGATTTCATATAGAACCTTACTTTATCTCCACGATACATACATTCACCAGTGGTTAATTGTCCTTTTTCTCTACCCACATTCCAATCCCATGCTTTGAGATAGTTAATTGACGGAGTGGTTGCCCCAAGATGATAAGTAATATCAACAAATAATTTGTTAATTACTACTTCGCCAGAACCAGATTTTTTTATTCCTGCCTGCATTGCATCGAGTTCTGATGGTGTCCATTTTTGTCCAGTATAAGGATTTTTATTCCAACTTCTACATTTTGTTACCCATCCACCTCCGAAAGAATCTTTTGAGGCGGCATCATAAAGTGTGGAATGTGTGTAAACACTTAGATATGCAGAACCCCATCCTGCCGGTGATCTACCACCAACACATACCTTTAGAGTATCTATGATATATTCAGAAGTTAATCCAGTATTATCAAGATTATACAAATCTCTTTGACCATCTACTGATTCAGTGACTTCAAAATCTGATCTCCTCACACAATTCCAATTAGGGTAACAACCAACACCTTCCCATTGAGAATATAAACCAGTCCAATTAGGAAATAATGTTTTTAATTTTATTCCACCAGTTATAGTAGTAGTCGTTCCTGGGATAGTTGGTGGAGGATGTGATTCAACCCAGTCTACAAATGCTTCACCCACAGGTGTCAATTCATCTTTTAAAGGGGGGTAATTACCTGGTCCATGTAGACTTGGATTAAAGAGTGAACATCCTGGATAACCACCATTTAAACAAAACCAAGCAAATCTTTGAACTAATTTATAATCATCATTTGGATTACCAGTATATAGATTACTTGACGTAGTCACATAATCAAAAGCTTCATTCAAATATTCAACATTATTCTGAAATGTCCCACCATCTCTTACACATGATTCAGTAATTATTAAATCTTTGTCCTGATCTCCCCATTCTTTCATTTTAGTTCTTAATCTAGGAACCCATGCTTTAAGAGAGTTATATCCACTATATACATTCATTCTATAAGCACCGATATCTGGATATGAACCATATTTAGCATTATATTTTTCCCTGAAGTCAGTAAATTTCACACCTTCATCATAATATTGAAGTGCCGCTGTTGCAAGTTTATAGGTTGGATTAATATTTTTTAACATTTCGTAACAGTTGTGATAATCTTCAACGTATGAATCAATGTTATTTATAGGATAGCCAAATTCATTTCCAATCATAAATGTAGTCCCATTAGGATAAATTTCCAAATGACTGTTCACATAATTTTTGAAATTATTACTACATCTACCACTATAAAGCATAGGGAAAAATTCCATTCCTTCCGGTACTATAACACCTCTTCCATCATGACCTGCACCATACCCCCAAGTAAAAAACCAACCAGCTCCGAGATTTTCATAATCATACCAATCAATATAATCTGCTGGGGAATGTGAATGTACACCAACACCTAATCTAGGTATTTTGGTAGGAATTGAAGTAGAAGATCCAAAAAAATTCCTGAAAAAATTCTTAATACCATCAAAAATATTACCTTCGTTCTTTGTAATATCATCCAAACTCAAAGCGTAAATAAGACTACAACTGAATAGAATAATAACAAGTAGGAAAATAACTTTCTTCATATAATTAATTTATAATTCTGAATTAAAAGCATTGACCTAAACTCTAACTTTAATATCAGTCTCAACATACCCACAATAAGACTTAGCAAAAACAGTAAGAGTATAATTCCCTTCTGATCCAAAAGTAGGACTGATATAAACAAAAATATCTTCTGATTGACCCTGTTCCAATTTCATTTTGAATGGTCTAGTTGCAACCCACTTAGGTCCTTTCACTCCTATTCTAAATTCATCTTCAAATCCATTGTTTGCTATATTAACTTTGATTAATTTCCCTTGACCTATTTCAAGAATAGATGAATAAGTTTCTGGGACCAAATCAACAGAAAAATGTTCACAATATTCTGGTCTTCTGGTAATTTTTGGTAAAATTCTGTAAACCATCCACCCAAATAAACTAACAACCATTACCAAAGCTACTAATGTAAAAATAAACGCCAACATACTGTTTGTTTTCATTTTTGTCTTCACCGTAGCAGTTTAACTATAACATAGATTAGATCTATTACCCCCACTAGAAGACCTGTTAAAACAATGAATTTACCTAAGCCTGATTTGACTTTAGCTTCCAAAGCTACTGCTAAGAAGACTAGAAAACTTGCAGTTAATAAAATTATTTCTATCATTTCAATCCCTCATTACTATGAAATAAATTATTGCAAGAATTATTAACGCGATAACAAACCCAACAATTAGAGATAATACCATTTTATTCAATCCTAATCCTTCAACTCTTTGAGTTATGTTTAGACTAAAATATTCTATTTTTTCCCAAACTTCTCCGAACATCCCTGTTGGTTTTGTTATATTAACTTCTGGTGGTTCTGGAAATTCTTCAGTTGTTGTTGTCATATTTGCTTCAGTAACATTTTCTTCAAGTATTGTAGTTGGAATCTCTTGTGTAGTTGTTGTTACATTCTCTTCAACAACATTAACTCGAATAATTTCTTCGTCAACTGCATTTTCAGCCTTGGCAGTCAATTGGATATCATACTCACCTGAAGACCCATATTCTGGACTATAGTAAACAAAAATATTTTGTGACTCGTTTGGGGATAATGTCAATTTGTCAGGTCTGATAGCAACCCAAGTTGCACTTGCTTCAATATCAAATGTATTTGGTCTTGTCCCAACATTTTTAACAGATGGTTTTGTCAATTTTCCTGTTCCTGATTTAATTGTCATATCATCAACATCTAGTTTAAGATCAACACCAAAACATTTCTCAACTATAAACTCCACGAGACCTTCCTGTCGATCTGTATCTGAAGAAATGACAAATGATATTTCGTAAACACCCTCTTCTTCTCTAACAAATGTTACTTTAAAATATTGGCTTTGACCTGGTTCTAAATCAATAATATCAGAATAACCTAGTTCTTCTATGCTAACTTCATAACTATCTTTCTTTATTCCTGTATTTACAACAGTTATTTGAAATTCTTCTTCAACATTAGCACAAGTTCTGACTTCTTTTGGATAATCTATTCCAAAACTGAAGCATTTTATTTTTTGTATATTTGATAAAGATAAAGTAGAAGCATAACTATTTGTTGATTCTACATCTACATTTAGAATATAAATTTTCTCCTGAGTATCACAAGCTGAATCAATAGTAACAGGAATTTGTTTGGTTTCATTTGGTTCAAGTATGAAACTTTCTATTTCAACATTAACAATATCCACTGCATCACCAGATAAAGTCAAGTCAAGGTTTTCAGAATATTTTCCTGTATTTTTAACAACTATCATTGTATGGTCTTCTTCGCATACACATGAACTTATTCGACTAGGAATTGACACTTGAATTTCATGTTCTTTAACTATATTTAACTTGAATTCAACAGAAACATTGTTGACAATAATCTCTCCAGTATATGAATTCTGTTCGGTTGGCTGGGGAGTAATAAATAGATAAACTTTTTTAGTCTCACTTGATTCTATACTAATGAATTCATGACTCAAAGAATACCAATCTTCTGGTATACCTTGAACAGAAACTGTAAAAGTTTTTTCTACCAGACCTTCATTCTCAATCAATATATCATATATAGCAATTTCATAAGGGTCAACATACAATTCCTCTGGTGAAACATTAAGAGAAATATTCGAATTCTGTGCAAAAGCACCATTTAGTAAAGCAAGACTTAAAATCATACCAAGTACTACATATGTTTTCATAACTATCGATAAATAACACTCAAATTAAACATTTAATCCTTTTCTGCGTAAGATTTAAGAATATTAATGTAATTTAAGAAGTAAGTTTTATTATATTAGATAGGAAATTATGAGTGGCAATTAGTTAAAAAGATTTAATAATATATGTAATAAATTAATGGCATGCCTCTGTAGCTCAATGGTAGAGCAATTCCCTTGTAAGGAATAGGTTATGGGTTCAAGTCCCATCGGGGGCTTTCCTGTAGATAATGAGTTAAGGGTCGTCGCTCTTTGAGTATCTAGGTGATAGATTGTTCCATTTATCAAAATAACATTTATATCATGAAGTTCTAAATTAATGTATTAAGATGATGAAAATGAAATCAAAATACAGAGTTCACCGATTTGATATTAAGATGACAACAGACCAAAGTAGATTAGAAAAATTTCTGAATAATTTAGAAGGTGAAGTTGTATCAATCATTCCTAATTCCACTAATTCGATGATAGGACATGGTGCTAAGGTAGATTTTCTTCTCATTGTGGAGAAAAAATAGATTAAATAAGTTTTTATTTTGAGAAGAGAAATTAAGATTATAAGGAGGGGATAAATAATGAAAAAATCTGGTCTGGCAATAGGTGTATTTAACGGTATTGGTCTTGGATTATTATTAGGAAGTGAGTTTTCTGGAAGAATTATTACCATCTTAGGGGCAATTATAGTATTCGTCTCTTTATGTTCTATGTGTATATTGTCACACAAAACCAAAAAGAAAAAATAATTAAGAAAAAAGGAAAAAAACTACCTTTTAAACAACCATCCAAACAGTCCTTTACTCTTCTTTTCTTTCTGTGCTAATTCCTGTAACCTGTTCTGTTCCTGTTCCATTTGTTGAATTTGTTCCTGTAGAACTTGTTTTAGTTCCTCATCTTCTCTAATCTGTTCTTTCAGTATTTTAAGCTCCTGTATTCTCTCTTTATTACTAATTACTTCCTGTTCTATTTCTTCAGCTGATTCTTCATCACCACCAACAAGAATTCTCAAAATAACTGATCTTTTGTCTATTTTTTCTTCTGCTATTATAGTTGATTGAACTGAATTATTAAATTCTCTTGCTATTTCAGATACGTTCTGTCCTATTCCACCTTTCTGGTCCAATAGGTCTCTCATGCCTAACAAATTATGAACAGCTTCTCTTACCATATTCTGGTTTCTATAAACTTTCTGTTCCTTTTCTGGCATTGATTCCAATTCATTTTTCATCTCTTGCTTTCTCTCTTGAATTTGTTGTTTTAATTCTGTTGTATTCCGTGCCATTACTCTGCTTTGTTCGTTTTGCTGGCTTCCTGATTCTTCCCCATCTCCTTGATTGGATCCTTGATTTTGATTATCTACTGTATCGTCAGTTGTTGGTATTATGGTGTCTGACCCATTCCCTTGGGACCCAGATTCTTCATTTTTTGCTAACACAAAGGCCGGTAACAAAAGTAATATTAAACTCATTGTCAAAATCTTCTTCATTTAATCACATATAATTATTTGGTTATTCTACTCAAAAAGGTTAGTATAAATATTCTCTGATTTTGTTGAAAAGGAAAAAAGAAAAAAATTATCTCCCAATTCTTCCCATGTTCTTTCCTAAATTGTCGCAATTTCCGTCATTATCTGCATCGACAAAATATTGTCCTTTCATTCCACTACCTTGCCCTTGACCACTATTAGAACCTCTGTTCATTGTTCTCTGACCCAATCCAAGTTCAGCTCTTATATTATTTGCTGTCTCTGAATCTCCATTTTGATTTGCTTCATGTAATCTTACAAACATATCAAAGTTATCCTCATTGATTACTTGGAATATTTTTCCTCTGATTGGGAGGTTGTTTTCTTCCCTTATTGTAATCCATGTATTGTAGTCCCTGTTTTCAATTGCTGCTTCTAATTGTTCATGTATTTCTTCGTTGTAGTTTGGACCTTTAACTAAGAAGTCACCTCTATATGCTATGACTCCTGTTATTCCTACCAATGCGAGAGTGATTATTGCAAACAATCCAATTATTTTCTTTTCCATTTTCTTCACCTCATTTTTTTTCGTAATCAAATTAAGGTTGAAACTATACTTATGATTTCATGAAACTATGAGAATTTTTCTGAAACTAAGTTTCACTTTAGTGAAACTATTTAACTTATTATTACCTACTTTTGTCATGGCAACAAACAGGAAAATAATATTAGCATTATCAATAGTAATGCTGTTTTCATTGATAACTGTAATGTTCACCCTTTACATACAGTCAAGAAGACCCTCACGACTAGATCCAATCGTTTTCGAGGAGATGACAACTGAAGAAATAATAGATTATTTTCAAGAGAGGCAATCCTCGAGACCAGTGCCAATGTTCTATTTCATTCCTGTTATTGGATTCTCTGGACTTTTAGTCGGAACTTTAGTATATTATATACTTTCTGAAAAGATTATAATCAAAGAGAAACAACTTGAGGGCAACACTAAAATAATTCTAAAACTTCTTGATTCAAAAGAGAAATTTATTATTGAAAAACTACTTGAAGAAAATGGAAAAGTATACCAATCAGAATTAAATTATTTACCTGGAATGACCAAAGTCAAAGCACATAGGATTTTGGAAAAATTAAAAACAAGAGGAATAATCAAGAAAGAAAAATTGGGTAAAATAAACATGATTAGGCTGGAAGACAGTATATATGAATCCCTGAAAAAATAGTTTGATTTCTCAATAAAAATCGTTGGAAGAAAATCTGATTTCAATTCTCACCAAGAACAAGTTTTATCTCCTCTTAATCACAAAAATAATAGAAATTCCTGCTCTAGAAATTAATCTAAAATAAGTCCAGTACATCTCCAGTTAATATATGCGGTTTCAGTATCTCCCCTTACAACGCAAGCAGGACTACAACCTGATTTTTCCAAGTCTAGACCAATCCACCATGTTCTTGTTACTTGATTGTAAAAATAATTATCAATAAGTCTCCCTTCATCTGTACATTCACTATTTTCCGCTATTTCTAGCGCTTCTTTAATAGTCATTTTGGATTCTAGCTCCTCTGTAAAAGTTTCTCCATTAGCTCTGCACTGCCTAGGATAACTTTCCATTACTGGATTTCCTGCATTCACACAATCTTCAAAACTGTTAATTGATTTCAGTTTAGTACAGCCAGATATTCCAACTACTAATAGAATTAAGATAATAGATGCCAAAATCTTATTTAACATTCTTTCTTACTAAATCGATTTATTTGGATTAGTCTATATAAAACATACTGTTTATGTATGGTAAAGACCGAAAGATATTATGAAAAACCATTTAAACTTAAAGAAACAAGATATTAGCGAGAGGTTCAAGAATAAATGACAAATACTTCTGTAAGAAGACTAGTTCTTGATATATTAAAGCCATTAGATCCATCAGTAATAGAAATAAGCAAATCTTTAGCAAATATTGAAGGGATAACTGCCATAAACCTTGTGGTATATGAAGTTGATAGAAAAACAGAGACTATAAAAACAACAATAGAAGGCGATGATATAGACTTTGAGAAGATAAAAAAAGTTATTGAAAAATTCGGTGCTGTTGTCCACTCAGTAGACGGAGTAGTGACCGGTAAAAAAATAATTGAAGAATCCAAAACACCACAGGACATGCTTATGAAGGTGCCTTAAGTAAATGATTAAGAAAATTAGGGAGCAGATGGAACTGGTTGGTGGAGAAGAAATTATCAGACGTTATTTTGTCATGAATAGTTTTGATGGTATACTAACTGTTTTAGGTATTCTTTTAGGTTCATTTGTTTCTGGGACACTCGTCTCTGGGGCAATAATCAAGATAACTTTAGCAACTGGTTTAGCTATGTTTATCTCAGGTTCATTTGGAACATTTATCACAGAACAGGCAGAAAGAGAAAAAAATATAAACGATTTAGAGCATGAATTACTTACAAATCTCGATAATAGTATTCATAGGAAAGCAAATAAAACAACTGCTATTGTTTCCAGCCTGATTGATGGTATTTCCCCCATGTTAGCGAGTTTAATTGTTATTTCTCCATTCTTTTTTTCCAGAATTATTGGAGAACTCAACGCATTTTATGTGTCTATGGCATTGTCTTTTATCTCTCTGTTTATCCTTGGTATTTTTCTTGGTGGTATCTCAGGTAAAAAGAAGCTCAAATATGGATTGAAAATGTTAGTTGTAGGAATAATTGCGGTATTAGTTATATCATTACTTGGTCTGGTATAATTTTTATTATCTCAAGTTTAATTATTGTTTATGTTAGACTATTCTTTCTGGGAAATTGTCACATCTTTTGGTAGTATTTCATTTTGGATAGGAGCATCAATGATGTGTCTAATACTTTTTTTCACTGTTCCTAAAAAATCTAGAAAATATTTTATATGGTTCATCTTTCTTGTTCTCCCAACAATTATTATTGCCAACAGCATAACACAAGCAACTAAATTAATTCTTCAAGTGCCTAGACCTTGTGATGGTTTTCCTGATTGCCCGAGCGGTTATTCCATGCCTAGCGGACATACAACTGTTGCTTTTGCTGCAATGACTGTTTTGGGGTTACATTACAAGAAAAAGAAGTATTTAATACCCTTTTTAATTTTTGCACAGGTTGTAGGAATTTCGAGAATTGTTTTAGGTGTCCATACTATTCCAGATGTTTTAGTTGGATCTGTTATTGGTATTTTTGTTGGTTTTCTTGTTCAGAAAGCATATGAGATGCATTATAAGGATTTTGTGAAGGTTGTTAAGAAGGTTTAAAAATAATCCTTTATCTTCTTAGTCATCTGTAAATAAATCAGCCAACAGAAAAGCAGGACAGCATCCATTGCACTAAATATCAGAAGTCCAAAGTCCTCATGAGCTAGACTTGGAAGAAATGTTACAAAAAACTTTGGAATTAGATTCAAACCAAAAGCATAATTAGAGAAAGGATAAAATGGACAAATAAAACCAGACAAAGAAGCATCAAGTATGAGATGTACAAGAAAACCAAAAGATATCATGACAAAATACAAAGAAATTTTCTTCTTTTTAATAAAGTGAAAATACATTGAAAAGGCTAAGAAAAGAATAGGAATCCAAATATTATGAGTATATAATCTATGGACATTAACACCACCCATAAGAAGATAGCCGATAGGTAAGTCTATGTCAGGAAACAATCCTGCTAAACCAGCGAGAAGAACATGTTTGTTTGTGATAACTCCTCTTTTCTTGAGGATATGATCTCGAAATAAATCAATTAGTATTATCGGAATTAAGATATGAGTTACTGCTAGTGGCATTTTATCACTCAAGTTATATTTAGTTTTACTTGATTATAATTTTATTTGAAATTATCTAATAAGTTTTTTCTTAATAAGATAAAAGAAAAATCCTGTTATACTTGGTTTGGTATAAAGTATATTCATAAGAGTCTTGAAATTCAAGAACGGCATGTTAATAGAACCTGATTCAGATACGTATTTTTGACCCAAAGAAGATACTTGATGAAAATCTTTACCTCTACTTGTAATTAATTTCTGAAACATTTTCCTATTTTTTAAAGAAGTATCTAGTAATTTTGAAAATGATTTCTTCCATAGTTTATCATAGTTCTTGTTTTCAATAATACTTTTAGCCGCTAAGAAGCCTGATTCTATGGCGTATCTCATACCAAAACCTGCTAACGCATCCTGAAATCCAGCCGCCTCCCCCACATATAATTTATCATCGATGATTGCGGTCTTAAGGTTAATGTCAAAAGAAGCCACGCCAGAAAATTCTTTGGGAGAGACTATATCAAAATCTAATATATTCTGGAATTGTTTTATTGTTTCCTTAAGATGAGGTTGTTGATCCCTGTCTAGGTATGTTTTTGAGCAGGTTAACACCGCATGCTTATCGTGAACAGAAAAATACGAGTAACCATTAGGGGAGAATCGGTTGTTAAGTAATACGTTTATTCTGTCGGAAATATTGGTTTTGAAAGTTATTCCATGTGCCATGGCCATAGGCTTCTTAATTCCTATTGCTATTATATCTGCTTCTTCGTTCTTTAATATGGAGTTAAAGATTATTTTTACACCATTTGATTCGGCTTGTTTTTTTAATGATTGATCTATTGAATCTTCTTTTTCTCCACGTCTAACAACATACATGAATGGTTTTTTTGTTTTGAATTTGATGATCCTGGATGATGGAAAATAAAATTCCATTTCATGGCATGGTTTATAGAAAAAGTTGGGTTTGATGTTTCTTTTTTTAAGATATTCTAACACATTTTTTCTCGTTGTCCAATTTTCGAGATATTGGAAATCACCTGAAATCTTGCCACAGAATTTTTTTCTTTCGTGAATTTCAACATCAAATCCATTTTTGGCTAAATTTATTGCAGATGTTAAACCAGAGATTCCTCCACCTTTTATTATAATTTTTTTCATGATCTCAATTAGAATTAGAGTTTTGAATTAAAGTTTTTTTTTTCTATTATTGAAAATTTAACCTCTTGGTCTATTATACAATTCTCTTATTCCTGGAACCTTACTGACCAGATAAGGTAATGCAAAATGAGGAATAAAATGTGTTAGTGGAACTGTTCTGTATGTATTTTCATGTTCTCCTGCAAAAATAGCCTCCTTTAAAGAATCGACGATAGTTCTACCACTTGTGAAGTCAATACCATCAACTTTTATTCTACCAGTTCCTATTGCATCTAAAGCGCCTACAGATCTAGCGTGAACATCAGTATCTGTAATAACAGGAAGATTATAACCTTCTCTAGCAAGTCTTTCAGATAATCTTAATACTTCATGATTGACATCTATTCCACCTAAAACATCAATTCCTAATTTACCCAATAGCTCATTTACTCTCCAATATAATTCTTTGCAATATCCATTCCATTCTAAAGCTAGATTTCTATCATATTGTATACATATTCTTTCGACTTCTTCTCTTTTTGATGGGTCAATTCCTTTAAGAACATTGCCATTAGTTACAAATGGATGATCATAAATCAAAAGTGAATCTCTTTCAAGTGCCTCATCAGCCATTGTTCTAAAAGGTCTCCATGATTCAACATCATCAGAACCAATAGTTAACATATGAAAAT
Organism: Candidatus Aenigmatarchaeota archaeon; assembly: GCA_017610225.1. Next base: position 24,530 of record JAFCCM010000002.1, read on the forward strand.
CATCTAATGTATCTGATTCTCTTGCTCTGAGGACATATCTTTGTTCACCGTCTCTTTCTATCCTCATAACCAAATCATCTGAATCTACTATATACCCATAATCTCTTAATCCAGATGAAAGTTCTCTTACATCATCAAAAATAGGAACATTTAGTTGTTCTAGAGATATTATATCTAATCCTTTTCTTTCCATTGCTCTAATCAAATCTACTAATGGATACTCTTCAAAATAAGGATGTGCATGTAGTTCTATATGTGTTTTTTTAACAGTCATATTTAATCAATTAATGAAAAACTATTTAAAATCATACGTTTACTTGATTCTACAACAAATCCTCATCAAACAACTCTCCAACAGCAGGACTTAGATATTTACCAACACCAAAACCAAAGTCAAGCAACCAGTCAGAAGAATGAATAATTTGACTAATCCATAACCCTTTAAGAATAGGCCATTTAAGTTTTTCTTTCCATTTATCATCATAATTCTTTTTTAGGAATGAATAATCGTATTTTTCTTCCTTTAGAGACTTTTCACATGTTTTTGAAGCAATTTTAGCAGCAATCAATCCATATATCAATCCACCACCAGAAAATGGCTTAACCTGACAAGCAGCATCACCAACAAGAAGAACTCTATCTGATACTGAATCTTTGATTAATCCATATCTTATCAACCCAGACACTTTGTCTTTTGTTTTAATATTTTTTCCAACTCTTTTCTCAACAAATTTTTGATAATAATAACCAACTTTTCTAGAAGATGCTACTCCAATTCTTGCTTGATCATCTCCTTCAGGAACAACCCAAGCAAAAAAATCAGGAGATATTTTAGAGTCAAACCATAACTCAGAACAGGTTAGATCAAAATGTCCTTGAATGGTTTCCTGAACACCAACAATAAGATTGTCCGGCTGAGGTAGATTAGATATTCTAGCAACAGTAGAACTAGGACCGTCCGCCCCGACAAGAAGTTTTGTTCTAAAATTTCCTTTGTTTGTTTTGATTTCTAGAAAATCTTTTTCTCTTCTGAAACTTTTGAATTCTATTTTCATCTTAATTTCAACGTTGTTTCTCCTAGCTTTTTTAGCAAGTTCTTTATCAAACAATTCCCTATCTAAGACATAAAACGGTCTTTTGGATTTTAGAGTCATATAATTGCCATTAGGAGAGAAGAACTTTGATTTAGTAACTTTATTTATCACAACTCTTTTTGAAACTCCAGAAAGTTCAAATATTCTTTTGCTATTAAAACCTGTACACTGAACTGGTTTCCCTATTTCTGACTTCTTGTCAATTATTAACACTTCATGATTCTTCCCGAGAAGTTCTCCCACTTTACATCCTATCGGACCTGCGCCGACTATCACAACATCATAATTTTTCATATAAACAAATAGAAAATATAATTACAAAAAGATAATACTTCTTATGCAAAAAACAATTATTCTTGCTCTCGGGGGAAATATGATTAAGAAAGCCCGGGAAAAGGGTACATTTGAGCAACAATACAAAAATGTTGATGAAAGTTGTGAACAAATCGTAAAAATAATCAAACAAAGATGGAATGTTGTTATATCTCATGGTAATGGTCCTCAGGTTGGGAATCTTCTCCTTCAACAAGAATTACTCAAGGATAAAATACCACCAATGCCTCTGGATGTTTGTGGAGCTTTAAGCCAAGGTGAGATAGGTTACTTAATTCAACAGATACTTCTAAATAAATTGAAAAAAAATAAAATTAAGAAAAAAGTTGTAACTATTATCACTCAAGTTCTAGTCGATGAAAAGGATCCAGAATTTAAAAATCCATCCAAGCCTATCGGACCATTCTACAAAATCAAAAATATGTCTCCAATGGTTTATCAATCAGGAAAGGGATGGAGAAGAATAGTACCGTCACCTAACCCTAAGAAAATAATCGAGAAAGAACAGGTCAAAGACCTAATCGAAGATGGAGATGTTGTTATTGCTTGTGGTGGTGGTGGAATACCTGTTGTTGAAAAAAAAGGAAATCTACATGGAATAGAAGGAGTGATAGACAAAGATTTAGCTTCAGAGAGATTGGCGAGAGATTTGGGCATCAAAGTTATGATGATACTTACAGATGTGGATAATGTTTACCTTAACTATAGAAAAAAGGATCAAAAAAAATTAAAGAAAGTAAAATTATTAGAAATCAAAGAATATTATCAAAAGGGTCATTTCCCAAAAGGAAGTATGGGACCAAAAATAGAAGCGTCTATTAGATTTTTAGAAAATGGTGGAGAGAAAGTTTTCATTACATCTCCAAGATTAGCAACAAGGTGTTTGAAAGGAAAAGCAGGAACTGCACTTACCAGATAAGATTAAAAAATATAACCACCAATATTATCAGAGAGTTTGTGGGGTTTTGGCTCAATCTGGCAGAGCGTCTGGCTCCAGTACTTTGTACATGGAAAATTGATTTGATGATATGAAGAAACCAGAAGGTTGGGGGTTCAAATCCCTCAGACCCCATCTAAACTTGAAATTCAAATCCGCAAAACCCCATTAAACTTGAGGTTATGAATTTTACCCCACTGACCACATGACTATTTTGTATAAGATGATTTTCTATTTTATGAGACCAATTTCTAATTTTATATTTACTAAAAAATAATTTTAGATATGAATAGAGAAAAAGTTGAACAAGAAATAAGAGAAATTGTAAGCAGAGAAACTGAAGCATGGGATACCAAGAATGTTGATCTTTTATTAACAATTTTTCATCCGGATTTTGTCTGGGTCTGGCCAAGAAATTCTAAAACACACGATCCAATAGACTGGGTCATAGAACTTGGTAAATTTGACTACCAAAGATGGAAAAAAATATACAAACAATTTTTTCAAGATCATAAATTAATTCATAATAAAAGACAAATTCAGAAGATAGAAATATCAAAAGAAGGTGATGGTGCTTTTGCTGTTTTAGATATTGATACATTATGGGTAAATCTTGATGGTACAAAAAATTATTGGAAAGGTAGAGTATGTAAAGTGTACGCAAAAGTTAATAATGAATGGAAGTTGACTATGCATACAGGAGTTCTTGATTATTCAGATTCACAAAAAGATTAAAAATTAAAAAAACAATTGATTCTTATGAAAGCATCTGAGTTATATGAAAAATTAGATAAAGATTTCATTAAACCTACTTTGAGTGATGATTGGGCTACGAGAATGGAATCTATCGAAGATTTTCTCACTGAGAATTTTAAGAAAAGATCTATGGGATTAGTTTGTGATTTCACTAAAGAAGTCAATAAAATCTACACCGCGGTTTTCCCTTCAAGAAAAATCATGAAAAAAATTTTAGATGATGATATTGAAAATGCTATGTTTTTTGTTCACCATCCTATGATTTGGGATATTAGAAAAGCCCCGAATATTTTTGAAAACATGGATAGAGATTTACTAAAATATTTTAAGGATAAACAAATTTCCATCTATAATCTTCATGTTCCTTTAGATAATTTTAGTGAATTTTCAACAAGTGTAACTTTGGCAAAATCTCTTGACATAAAACCAGAAAAGCCATTCGCTCCTTATTTTGGTTCTTTATGTGGTGTTTTTGGGAAAACTGATCTAACAACTATTCAAGAATTGAGAAGGAAATTCGAAAGTTCGGTTGGTCATGAAGTTATTTTGTATAACTATGGTGATGATAATATTAAAAATAGAAAGGTTGCCCTTGTCGGTGGTGGAGGAAATGAAATTGATATATTAAAGGAGATTGTTGAGGAAAAAGTAAATACTTTCGTGACTGGTGTAACTGTGAAAAATGATTATTCTAAAAACACCCACGAATTTGCTGAGAAAAATAGAATTAATATCTTAGGGGGGACTCATTATTCTACTGAAAAATTTGCTTGTATTTCTATGCGTGACTACTTTGAGAAAATTGATTTGCCTTCTGAGTTCATTGAAGATGAACCAGTTTTAGAAGACATGTAAATGAGATAGATTCAAATTTATTGGAAAATCAAAATAACTCTTAAACCCTCGAAATCAAAGGTATGGGGATAAAAACTAAACTTCAAGTTTCGTGGACTCAGATCCCATTAAACTCTTTGCCTCATTGATTCACTTAGTTTTCTGGAAAGTAGCATTTACAATAGATTTTCCTTTTATCAAAAAATCCTCAGCAAATCTAAGATCTTTATTCAATATTTTCTTATCAAATTTCATCATTTTCTGATAACCACCCAAATGTAGATTTGACGCCAATTCCATGTATTTTTTGTATGCATCATTCTCTACTCTTTTTGTTTTGATGAGATTATCCCTGATTAGGAATTGAAGTGCAAGCCTCCCAGTAAATTCTTTTTTCTTTCCAGGATATGTGATCTCTTTCACACCATAATTATAAACTAATGCTTCTAGAGTTGTTTCTATTGTCCTAAATATTTCTTCTGCCGCCGGAAATAGCCTATTCTTTTTGAGGTTTTCGTTTGCTGAATCCAAGTACTCTTCAGCTTTAACCAGTGTCCATCTAATCAGTTCTTCTTGGTTTTTCCCCATAAATTACATCTCCATTTGAATGAACTTCTATTATCAAACTGTCATTTATTAATCCTTTTTTGTATTCCTTTTCAGAAAAAACTATCGGATATAATGAGATTCCATATTTATCAGCTATTTTTGTAGATATAAACTCTATCAGAGCTTTTTTAACACCCATTTTAACCTTTTCCCTACAAACAAATACTATATCAATATCACTTGGGTTTTCGACTAAATCATCCCTCAATGTTCCTTTTACTAGACTTCCAAAGAGAATAACAACGGTAATTTTGTATTTCTTTGTTATAAAGTTAGTTAATTCTTTAGATATTCGTCTGTATATTTTTTCTAGATCTAAGAAGATATTTTTTAATGATGGGAATAGGAAATGTTTCCTATTTATTTTGTAGATTTTGTTTCTACCCACCCTTTCTAATGAAATAATACCTACTTTTACTAGGTCTCCTATTTGTCTGTTCACTTCTGATATTGAAGTTCCAGATTCTAAAGATAGTTCTGATTCTAGGAATTTCTTGTCCATATTCGAAACTAACGTGGCTAATACATTGATTTTAGTTTTACTTCCGAGTATTTTATCTAAATACATATTCTCACTTTTCGGTTTTCAGAAATTATTTTCGGAAATCAGAAATATAAATCTATCTCTTTTTGAACTGATGACAAGACTATATGAAGAAACCAGAAGGTTAGGGGTTCAAATCCATTAGACCCCATTAGTTGCTATTTTTTTCGATTTTTCCTATGAAATCCCCATTCAATATCTTCTTTTATTGATTTGGTTATTTTATTGAGTTGTTCGTCCCTATCTCTTTCCCAATCTTTTTCATCCAGAATGTCAGCCCAGCCAAAAACATTAAATTGGGAAGTGAATTCAACCTCTTCAAAATCAAAATTCTTGGTTAATTCTTCGATCACATCAATTAATATACTCTGGAAAGTTATTGTTTCTCCCTTCTTGACTTTTTGTTTTTTCGACACATCGATAGTCGCTTTAATCACAATATCTTCAAATTCTTTTTTATTAAATTCTTTCTTATGATAAAGTTGTACATGATCACTTTCTTCATATGTATGATAACCGACATCGTAGATATACATAAACCATCACCTATTCTAGCAACCATTTCCATAAAGGAATATATTTTATTTTCTTCTTTTCTATCATTTCTTCTCCTTCATGATCCCAAGTTATTATGAGGAAATTATTGCATTTTAGTATTTTACTGGCTTTCACCAAAGATTTGATTTCTCTTTCCTTCGTGTTATAATCATCTATAGCATAACAAACCTGTGTCAACTGGGTAATTTTCCCACCTTTCTTCAAAACAAAATCAACTTCGCTATTATTAAAATTAAAATAGAACAAAGAATCATTTATTATAGAACCTCTTCTCAACAACTCTAAGAATACCAAATTTTCCATTAATCTTCCTTTGGTAGCATTTCCACCTATCAGCATCAAGCCATTGTCGACAAAATATATTTTTGGGCTAGTCTGTTCTATTTCTTTGTAAGATTTTGAATATTTCCTCAATGGATACACGATAAAAGAATCTGAGAAGTATTCCAAGTATTTGTAAATAGTGTTTTTGCTGATTTTCATCCCAAGCGATTTCAGATAATTGTAGAATTTGTGAGGAGAAAAGAATAGGGAAGAAATTAGCGATTTAAGCAGTAACCTTAAAACTTTGGTATTTTTCACGCCATATCTTTCTACAATATCCCTATAGATCGTGACATCCAATATTTCTCTTAGTATTTTTTCTCTTTCCTTTTCAAGAAATATTACCTCTGGATAGCTTCCTATCAAATATTTTTCGAGTAAATTAAGTAGTTTAGCTTTTTTTAAAGAGGAAAGGTGTTCCTCTATTTCAAAACCTTTGACTTCTAAAAATTCTTTAAAACTAAAGGGATAAACTTGATAAGACAGAGTTCTACCCCTTAGAGCAGTAGCTATCTCTTTTGAGAGGAGTTTTGAAGATGAACCACTGATGAATGTCTGGACTTTTTCGCTGTCCATGATTCTTCTCACGAATTTCTCCCATTCTGGAATATTTTGGATTTCGTCAAAAAATAAATAGACTTTCTTTTCTTTGTTTTGTGGGTAAATTTCATAGAAAATTTCGACTATATTTTTTAGGTCCGAAACGTCACAGCCAATGAGCATATCACTTTCAAAATTAATGTATAATATTCTCTCTTTCTCTATTTTTTTCTCTAAGAGGTTTTTTATTACTTGGAACATGGAAAATGTTTTACCAGTACGCCTTGCTCCGATTATAGAAATGACACGATTTATTGGAATATCTACCTCTATTTTAACATCCCTTTTTACTAATTTGGGTAATTGGAATTCTTGAAAATCCTTTATCAATCTTATCCAAGTTTCTCGTTTTATCATGGTATTATTTACAGGGAAACTAATTTAAATAGTTTACCTCTACAGGAGACTAGTTCCAAGATTGTGTATAGGAACCAGAAGGTTGAAGGTTCAAATCCCTCAGATCCCAACCAAAAGTTTAACTTTGAGTACCATAGATTTTAAAAAGAATTGAATCAACTAGAATCAAATGAACTTTCGTTGCCTCTTTTGATGAATAGAAAACAACCTTTTTAAAAGAATAAAAACAATTAATTTTTGATAATCTTGAGTTTCTTGGAAAGACTATTTGGAAAGAAAGAAAAGACAGTAAAAGAGAAGAAAGAAGAGATAGTAGAACAAATTTTTAGTAATCAAGTTTTTAGCATTGAAGATACAGAAAATTTTCTATCAACAAATTTTAATGAAAGTTTCCAAATCTTCAAGAAAGATGCAAACAAAATATACGAAGAAATGCAACCTATCGCAACCAACATACAGAAAAGTTTGAAAGATCTTGTAAAATCTGAGTTCAAGGATCAAGTGGATCATCAACTACTCCAAAACGTCATCGCTCACAGAAAAAGCTTTGCCCACAAAATGAAAATCATGACAGAAAAAATAAAAAAACCAATGGGGTTAGACCTTGATTCAATTCTAAAATTCAACAAATCTATTTCTTCGGCTATATCTGAAGCTAGCATAAAAACAGTAAAAGACTATCATTTCTTGAAGATATTGTTTGAGAAAGAAGCTCAAAAAACATTTAAAGATTTTAAGATTCTTAGCAAAACATCAAATAATTTTGAAAACTTAGTAAACAGCAATAAAAAGAACTTACTTTCTATTAGAAATGCTCAGAGTAAATTACAGTTGATAAAAGAAGAAATAAAAAACCTCAGTCAAATCGAAAAAGACCTGAAAAATCTTAACATCAAGTTTTCTAATCTAAAGTCCAAACATGATAGTTTAAAAAAAGATCTGGAAAAATTCAAGAATGGCAAAGAATGGATTCATTTCAACGAACTTTTAGAAAAAAAGAAAATCACAGAAGAGGAAATATCTGGTTTGAAATCACAGATACTCCAAGATACATCCCGAATCAATAAACTATTAAGAAAGTTCAAAAACTTGGTGGATAGGGGAGTTGTAAAAATCAAGAGTGAAAAAAACCTGAAAAAATACGTCGACTCTACTCTTGATACACTGATTGAAGAAAAAAATCCCAAGACGATAAGATCAATCTTGGAAATGGTTCAAAAAAATATCTCTGAAGGGAACATCAATCTAAAAAACAAGAAAAAAACTATAGTTGAAATAAAACAGATATTAGATAACAATTTGTTTGAAGATTTTCTGAAAAAATATCTGTTGCTGACAAAAGATTTAGAAAAACTTAGAGAAAATACATCTACACATACGACACTAACCACAAAAAACAAGATAGAAAATCAAATCGAGCATGTAGAAAAAGACATTGAAACAACAAGATTGGAAATGGAAAAAGTCAAAAAACAGACAGAAAAAATGAAAAGCTCTATCAAAGAAAGAAAAATTATCTTGGAAAAAACACTGGGTCTTCTGGCTAAGAGAAAAATCAGTATAAGTATTTAAATTTCCTACAAAAGACATGAATATATCTCGGATCAAATAGGTTTTTATCCTATTTCTTTAGAGCCCGTTCTTCTAATACTTCACCACAACCTTTACAAATTTTTTTCCAAATCCACTTACCATTCTTCATTTCCGTGGAAGATATATACTTAGTGCTCCTACAAATTTTACACCTTTCAGATTTTTCATCCATTACCATCAACTCTTTTCTGTTAGATAAAATGATTCCTTGTTTTTACTTTTATTGTCTTAGACAACCCTTTCTTATTCTTAGAATAGTAATTTAACTGACGACAAATACCTTATTTCCCAAAAACATCTTTTCACGTTTATTTTTTGTCCTTGAAACAACAGATTTAGAGTACTTTGACTTCAATCCCTCAAACTCCTCTTTCGTGACATGTCGAATTGTCTTTCTTTTTACCATTTAATCATTTAATTTATTGGATTATAGAAATAAAAACAAATGACGATTGAAATATGAAACGTTTTCAATTTCTATTTCAATCTTTAACCCAAATTGTGATTATATCAGAAGAAACTTTAACTTTTGACTAAAATCCCTCAGACCACATTTAATTAAGTATTTATCCTTTAGAAAAAAATGAGAACAATATACATCAGTTATTTAATCAAAAATTTAGAACTTGAATAGAGATGATTAGAATGTTAAGTAAAACCGCAATAATTAATGACATTGGAAGAAAAATAATCCATATATTTACGGGAGTAACATTGCTGGTTTTGATTTATTTTGACATAATTGGTTTATACTTTCTCACGTTTATCTCAATCATAAGCATTATTCTCTCGTTAATTTATAAAAAACACAAAATACCGCTTCTAACTATATTCATTGAAAATTTTGATGAAAAAAATGGGGAGAACTTCCCCGGAAAAGGTTTCATATTTTTCTTTCTTGGGGTTTTATTATCAGTAATTTTGTTTTCAAAAACAATTGCTTTAGCATCAATATCTGTACTCACAATAGGAGATCCTTTGTCTTATATTATAGGAAAGTATATTGGAAAAATAAAAATACCATGGAATAAGAAAAAAAATATTGAAGGTCCTCTAATAGGAGCTTGTTTGAGTACTGTGATTATATACCTTTTATACTCTTTTGGGGTGATTCATATAAACAAATATTTCTTAGCATTTGGTGCCGCGTTTGTAGCAATCTTGGTTGATCTAAGAATCGGAGATTGGGAAATTGATGATAATCTAACTATACCTTTGATTTCGGGTTTTATTTTTAGTTTCATTGCTGCAATTTAATCTATTGTTAAAATCTATTTCAACCTCACAAAAACATAATTACCAAGACTAGTTTGATTTAATTTACCACCATTAATCTTTTGAAAAAGAGTCATTTCTTGATGGTTATTAGCATTAACTGGGGCAACTATTCTACCACCAAGTTTAACCTGATCAACAACTAGTTCAGGGACACTATCACAAGCAGCATTGATAAGAACACAATCATAAAGAGCATTGGTAGGATAACCTTTCTTGCCATCGCCACAAACAAGTTTAATGTTTTTTAAGTCAGTCTTAGCAATATTTTTTCTAGCAAATTCAATTAATTTATTCTCAAGATCTATCCCAGTAACTTTTCCTTTTTTCCCAACTATTTCAGCAAGAAGACAAGTAGTCCAACCAGTGCCAGAACCAATGTCAAGAACATCATCACCTAATCCAGGACTTAATGCTTCAAGCATGGTTGCAACAGTATAAGGTTGTGAAATGGTTTGATCACCTAGACTGGGGAGAGCAATATCACTGTAAGCATGAGGTAAATATTTCTCTGGAATAAAAAGATGACGTGGTATTTTAATAAAAGCTTGAATAATTCTTGGCGTTTTCAAAATCCCTAAAGCAACTAGAGATTCGATTAATGCTTTATTTTCTTCATCAAAATTAACCATAATTAATATTAAATTTCTAAAAATAAAAGAAAAAAAGAAAAAGGTTGTTTATTTTGCTAAAACAATGTCCATTGTAGAAACGTTTATCTTTTTTCCATCTTCTACTTCTCTTTGTTCTGTACTTATGGCGATGTTTTTTACTTTGACATCAGTCATAAATTTATTCCTGACAACTTCTGCTACATCAACAGCTCTAGAAATTGATCTTCCCCTAGATTTGATGTGAACTTCTTTAGTTCCCCCAGAAAATTGGGTTATTGTAGCAAGGACATAACTCATTGTTGGTTTCTTTCCAACAAAAACTTCGTTGTCTTTTGCGTTTGTTCTCCTTTCTGGTCTTCTTGTTTCAGTTCTTCTTGTTTCAGGTCTTTTTGTTTCAGTTTTTTTTACTTGAGTTTTCTTTACAGTTTTCTTTTCTGCCAATTACTTCACCTCTCGTTTTGAGCATGATTATTACTAGTTCTCTTAATTGTTATTAATGGATAAATTTAAATGCTTTTATTTTAGGATAAATATGGATGTACTCTATCTATTATGTCACCAACCTTGTTTGACCAATTAGGATCAGTTGCATACCCACCTTCCTGTAAACATTGAATAAATTTCTTTGCATCATCTTTCAGACAATCTTTGTAACGCGAAGAAGTTGTTACCTTATTAGTAAAATCATTGACTGAATCACATTTAGTTGAGTAACTTTTAAAATCAGCAGTAATTGCACAATAATAAAGATCACCACAATCATTTCCTTCTTCGTCAGGAAATTTAACTATACTACAAAAATCAATATCAAATGTTCCTTCACTATAACACTCCCAAGTTCCCCAAGAACAACCACTTCCTTTAATTGAGTAAATATTATTAGATTGTTTCCCAACAGGATTACCTAAACTTACAAGACATTCGCCTTTTTGAAGGGTAGTTCCTTTCCACCCACCTTCATTGATCGGTATTGCATAGAAAACGGTTATTGGTATACCTGAAGTTGCCGAAGCAGAAGATATACAACTTGATAACCCAATTAAAGGAGATTCACCTCCAGACATTGAATAAAGGAAATCATCTATTTTTTTACTATCCGGTGTTGGTCCAGGTGATGGTGGTTGTGGTGGTATTATAATATCGCCTTCAAAATTAACTGACAATAGACCTACATTAATCTCCCCTGATGGATATTTTATTGATACAGGTAATTCGAATGCTGGTTTGAATTCATTACCTATAATCCATTCCTTATCTGCTTCCAAATCTGTAACATTGATCGAATAATCCACTGAGTATGATATTTCTTGTTTTAATGAATTTACTAAGGAAGGATCTGACAATAAAAGATCAAGTTTTTCTGCGTCTAAAACTCCTCTGTAAATTCCAATATCATCAGAGTAATCAAACTCAGTTGAACAGGCAATCTTATCTGAAGATAATAAAACATTTGTCAAAATCATTTTTCTTCTTACAATTTCATTTTCTTCGACTATTATTCTTACACGTTGTGATCTCGTAATAAAAAAGAACACTAGCAAGCCAACTAAACCAATTGCCACTAGACCTATTAACATTTGTGAAAGACTTGATGCTTGTGCTTTAGTTTTCATATTATTCAACCTAAACAATTTAATCAATAATTTATGTATATCCCCCACTATCACGAATATAAGTTGTAAGAGGACCCGAAACTCCATCGCTTCCAGTTAGTTCTGGATATATTTCGAACGAATCCCAACCCATAATAGCATAATGGTATATAGCAGCACCTATTACATAATTATCTTTTTGTAATTCAGAATCATACCATTTGAGTTGATTTAAAAAATCATCAGAACTTGTCTTGGATTTCCACCCACAATCTTCTGTCCCACAAGTATCAATACCAGTCTCTGTAATAACAAGTGGAAGTGTTAAACCATATTGGTCATATACTTTTCTATGTCTAAGACTTAACCATTCAGAGTCAGATTGCATGGAAGGATTACCATACTCATGTAAAGCCAAATAGTGACCATTATTAGAAGCATAACTCAAAGCTCCCATAAAATATTCCCATAATTCAATTTCTGGATTTCCAACAGCAAAATTTCCTATACATGCTTTTTGACCAATATTTTCAAGTTTTTTCATTCTTTTTATTTCAAACCTTGAATACCATTGCATTCCAGCAGCATCAGTAAGAATCGGTTCATTATAACCTTCCCAACAATCAAAACCAGGATTACCTGATATTAGTCCTTGATACTTATCAAACCACTCTTCAGCTTTTTGTTCTGGGTTACCAATAGGATTGAGTTGATCGCCATCAAATTTTCTACCAATGATAAAAGTGTTGGGTGAAATTTGTTTTATTTCCTGAGCCATATCATAACTTTCCATTAATTTTACAATAATGGGTTTTGCTTCTCTTATAAAATCCATTATATGACTTTCTCTGAATTGTGTTTGAATTCCAAGTTTACTTTTACCAATTGGCGGTATATACGGTGGACTTGGACCAGGTCCTGGGGGTTCAGGTGGTGCATCAGGACAATCTCCAGATATACACATATTATTAACATAATAACTAACTAACCCATCTTTGATTCTCTTTTCAATTGTAAAGCGAGAGTTAGTTGGTATAGTTCCTCTTGTATCTATGAGAATTGGTGCAGAACTCTGCTGTATTTCACCATTATGTTCCCTAGAAACGTAAATAGTCCTACCACTAAATCTAACAGAATAGTCACTAGAAGGAAATTCATAATCTATCCTTATATTACCCGTAGATGCAACAGATGTTGAAATCAGACTTGCCAAATCTTTTGAGACAATTTCTGGATAATTAGAAACAAATGATTCAATGGTTTTGGTGATAAATGGAAGAATTACTGGTATCAAGGCTACTATAACGACTATCATCCCAATTATTGTTAATATTTCTGTCACTGCCATTTGACCTTTCATAACAATAAAATAGTTTTTTGATTAAATTAATTTAACAAAAAGAATATTTGTTCTAATGGTAATAGATATTATAGATAAAAATGAATGAAAAATTGTTTGTGTTTGTTTCTCTTTTGTTAATCGTTGTATTACTCTCTGGATGTACTGATGGACCTGTTACAGGCTCGTGTAGTGATACTGGTTTAGATATCGTGAATTATAACGTCTACCCACTTGAAAAATTATACCAAGGAAATATGGTTACAATTACTTTTTGGTTGGAGAATAAAGGTAGTTCTGATGCGACTGATGTTGTTGTTAACTTTTTTGACACACCTGGTTTTGAGTTAGTAAGTCTTGAGTGTGAAGGTGGTGAAACTCACGGAAATAGATGTGAAATAGATGAGATATCTACTGATATAATGTCTGGAAAATGTTTAGGAGAACTAAAAGGAGTCAAAGTCTCGTTGAGGGCGACCAGTGAGGGAAAAAATACTGTTAGTTTTTCTGTAAACTACAGATATCATGGAAACTCTAAACTTTTGTTCAATGTTTGGGAAAAAGAATCACAAAACCAACATGGAAGCAAACAACACATAAGTACAAATGGTCCTGTTAAAGTAAATATAGATTCTGAATTCTTATTAAAAAAGATTGTTGATGATGCGACAGAAACTGTGACTGAATGGGTAGAAGAAGGGCAAAAATTCACTTTAAATATTGATGCTCAAAATGTTGGTAAATATGGAAAAGGAGTGATAGAAATAGAACCTAAAGATTTTGAAGTTAAACTTAGTTATATAAAACCCATTGGTGATGGAAATTGTGATTTAACAAAGGGAAGTTCTCACAAACTAAAAAATTCAATTGAAGTCCCAATGAAAAAACCATTGACATGTGATATGGAAGTTGAAGATATCGGGCAAGAATGGGTACTTGGTGGTATAGAAGTCAACTATAATTATGATTATGAGTTCATCAAACAACAGGAATTTAATATTGAGTAAAGTTATTATTATGTTTTTCTAAATATTCTTAGATATTATGGACCCTGAAGAAGAACGAGTTAAAAGAATGGAAGAAGATTTGAAAAGAAGAGAAGAGATGGAAAGGAAGAATGTAGAGGCAGAACAAAAACGTCAACAAGAACTCAAGCAAATGCAAACACAAACAAGTGGAAATGTTCAACAAGGTCCGAAGAAAGAATTCCCAGTTTCAACTGTTATATATATTGTTCTTATTATAGTCGTTGTAGGTATTGTTGTGTATAAAAATGATAGTATACGATTTCAAATCCAAAAAATGGTTAGTCAAATAAAGACGAAAATACCTGAAGATCTTATTTTCTTTTTAAGTTGTATAAACCCTCTAAATCCAAATAAACCCCCAATTGAACAATGTTTTGGTGGAAAACTACCTCAAGAATTAATAAAATATAAAATCATTAGTGTGAGCGTTTTTGATGGAAATATAGGAAAGAAAGTTGAATTAAATGGAGATGAATATGAATTATCTATCACAGTTCTAAACTTACTTAAAGATGAAAGATTGGAAAATATCAAAGTTGTTGGAAATATTGAATGTGATAAAGATGATGAAATTAAAGAGAATATTGAGCTAACAAACACAGATTATAATAATTTCGGGTTGGATGCGGGAGAAACACATTTAATGACTTTAAAAAGTGATAGTCCTTTAAGTTGTGGTTTACAAAATTGTAAAGCAACTATAAGCGTATCCTATAAATATGATGTTAGTTTAACACCAGAATTCATGTTTGGTAAAACAAGTGAACTTGCTAGAACAGATATTGAATTGTTTAAAAAAACTGACCAAGGCCCATTGGCAATAGATTATAGATTTGCACCACGTGCTAATTATCATCCAAAAGCAAATATTGATAATTTAAATCTGAAATTAATCATCGAAAATAAGGGTGATGGGAAAGCATATATAGATAATTGTAATTTAGAAAAAAAACATGATAATAAAAATTTTTTACATGAAACAGATTGTGAATGTTCTGAAGTTAATTTTGAACTAGAAAGGGGAGATCAAGAAGTTTGTGAATGTAGTTATAATCTTGACAAAAATGAAATAAACAGTTTTTTAGAAAAAAATTCATATAAAACAGTCCTATTTGAGTTCAAATGTAATGATTATGAATATACCTCAATAATAGGACCATACGTTGTTGAAGTTGATGATTCTAAATGTACTGATGAATATACTCAAACTACTGAGGATGTTATTCCTGTTTAATATTCTAAAACATTATACCAATTAATTCAAGTAGGACATGCACCACATGCATCTGAGTCAAAATAATCACAAGGATTTAATCTATTGCCAGATGAATCTTTTATCTGAAAATCTAGATGAGGAGCAGTAGCACGACCTGTTTCACCTGATAAACCAATTACATCTTCTTTATAAACAGTATCATCGACATTTACTTTAATCTCACTCAAATGAGAATATCTGAATGTGTATTTTTTACCTTCAATTTCTGATTCAATCTCAATATAATTTCCATAAATTTCATCGTTAACAATAGAAACAACCTTACCATCTGTTACTGAATATATTTCTGTTCCTAAAGGTGCCCTTATATCAATAGATGGATGAAACTCTGTACCTTCACCAGTGATTGGATTCTTTCTTATACCATAACAACTAGTGATAACCTCATAATCTGTAGGCCAACTCAAATCAAAATCGGGAATTTCTGGTTCTGGTAAATCCGGTGTTTCACCTTCACAAACATTAGTTTCTGCTTCAAGTAGATTTTCTTCTTTCACAACAAATTTGTAAAGTTTTACATCATCTAAGAAAAAGTCTTTTGGATCAGGGTAGAGTGTTTTTAAACGTATATCAAGATTCACACCATCATCACCTTGAACAGTAATTTCATTGTATGTATGAATCCATGTTCTGTCAATCCCTGTAAACCATTTTGTATTTTCAGTAAGAATACTATCAGTAAGACTTATACCTATTTGCGCAGTCTTAGGATCAAAGTCACTTTTCTTTTCATAATGTAAATGTGTTTGAACTGGAACATCAATAATAATCATTGTATCTTTTGGTATGTCAATTGTTTGTTTAAGACTGCTATCTATTATATAATGTAAGTTGAAAACTTTCTGACATCTTTCACCTTCTAAAATTAATGGTTTAGCTCCATCTATTCTTTCAATTTCTGGTAAATCTGAGTTTTTTAATGTATTAGTTTCTGGGTTATTAACATGATCTTCCAATCCCCATCCAGGTGCCATATGCTGAGAATGACCTACTTTTATTGGATCACCTTCAAAACTAGGATTTGTTAAAATATTTGTAATATCTTCATAAACATTTCCGGAAAGGACGCGGAACTTTAGAGTAATTGGTCTAAATTTTGTTGTTTTCTCGACTGGATCGTAAACTGGATATTTTTCTCCAGAAGTGTCAGTTATTTCAACTGAAACAATAGCCGAAGCAAAATAATCATAATTATAAGTTATATCAGTTATTAATCTATAACGCTCACTACAGTATGAACATTTATAACTGCCACCAGCATCATCACAAAAACAACCTTTATATAAACCATCTGGATAATAAACTTTTCTACAGCCTTTAATTCCATGATAATAACTAGGAGGGCATTCTCCTTCTTTTTGGCTATAACCACCACAATTCACTGAATCTGAAATTTTACAATCACATTCATCATCCTCGCTACCTTTAGTTGAAGAAGGTTCCCCGATAAAAGATGGATCGCTAATTTTTTTAACCTCAACTTTAATACCATTACTCGGATCATTCAATTCAGATAACTTAGTTTGAACCAACAAACTCATATGACTTTCCCAACCTGGACAATATTCTTCTAATACTTCTTCTGAGGTTGGTTTATCGTTTTCACATATACGTTTTCCTTTAAAAAAACAGTTTCCATAATCATCACAAAGATTAATTTCTTTACAACTTTCAGGCATATTTTCATTTGCTTCTTCTATTTTTTCTTTAACTGAATCTGTATCTAAAAATTTCTCTTTGCCCAGGCCATACATCTTCGCAACATTTGTTTTTATTTCTCTTTCTAAAATAGAATCATCTTCAATATGTAATTTTTCTCTATCTAAACTTATTTTACTCCCATATGCCCGGGCTATAACTTTTCCTTCATCATCAGCATCCCGACTGATAAAAGAATACATATATCCTGAAATGCCAACTTCTCCTGTATCTAATTCCCCAACATAATTATTCAATATTTCTAACATTAAAACACTGGTTGATGAAAAATCAGGAAAATTCTGGACTCCGTATACTCTCCAATAAGGAACACAATCATAAGATTCAGATCCACCCATATTATGAAATCCTCCTCTTGGACTTGTGAGATAGATTGACTGATAAAAAGAATATTCTAGGGCTTGAGATAAAGCCATTCTTGTCAGTTCAAATTTGTTTATTCCTTCGATGACATTTACTTCCAATAAAGCTCTTCTACTAACATTAGTCCTGCTAAACGTCGAGAAAAAAACTATTCCATAAATAATTAAAGAGACTGTCAAAACTACCAATAAAATCACGAATGGACCTATCCCTTTACTCAATCAATCACCAAGTACAATTTTTCTGTTAATTTGTTTTTGTTATAAGGTAAGACTATCTTAGTTTCTTTTGTAAAGTTTTTTGGATTGGATTTCTCGGCTAATGTTTTCGATGAGGTAGACAATTTATAAGATCCACTCTCAACCAAGGAAGATAATTTATCGTCAATATTTCCTAACCCTTTATCAAGAACAAGATATTCTCCAATCGCTTGTTGTTCTGTTATTTTTCCATTTTCATTAGTAGAAGATAATAAAGATATCAAAACCGTCTGGATTTTTTCATAACTTTGTTCATATTTTACCACTTCCACAATAGGTTCAGTGAGAAATTTTATAGACACGAGTATTCCAACAACAATTGCTAATGAAACAACTGTCAATATAATTGGTAATGATATCTGACCTTTCATGATAATAATTTGGATTAGCAGATTAAATTTTTACAACAATTATATTATACATTCAGTCCAAGTAGTTGGTTCATCAATACCCACATCTTCGCAACCAAACGGCTGTACACTATCCCAATCGTCTGGTCTTTCACGAGTAAACAACCATCTCACACAATAACCTATTCGTTTTTCCACACATGATGCTTTAGTTGCTTCGGTAATAGTAGGTTTTAACCAATTCATCAAGAAAACAATAGTAAAAATAAGGAATATTGCCATTGTGGCTATCAAGAATATTGTATCTGATGATATTGATGCTTTAAGTGACATGATTTATAATTCTAACTTTGTCCTAATAATGATTTACACCTTGCTTCTAAAGATGTAGCTGTACCAAGACCAGCAAAACCATCTATTGCTTTACATTTACCACCATTAGTAGTTGCATACCATAATTCATCACTTACTCCAGTAGTAGGATAACCTACAGCAGACCATCGCGTACAATAAGCTAACAGCTGTCCATTACAATAAGCCTCATTTATCTGTCCTCCTCCTCTCCCCAACCATGTCCAAACAAGATAACCAAGACCAACAATTACTATAAGACCAACTGCAAGAGAAACAATTAAATTAGTAGCTGACATACCCTTCATTACATATACACCTTATTTTAATTTTACTTTTTTGAGTTATTAAATGTTTTTGCTTTCTTTACTAAGTACATCCATCAGAAGTACAATGACTCTCACAATAATCATTAGTAACACTACCACAATCATCTCGACTATAACACATACAATACTGACCTTCGTCTGGGTTATTTGGATCACAAGAAGTATCAGTATATATTTCTACATTATAATAACATTGAGTCCCCAACGGTGAACAATAATGACCTCCTATAGGAGCGGTATTTGTACATGCATAATATTGATACGTTATCCCTTTCTCTTCTTGTGATTCTAAACATTTTTCTTCACATGTCTTTGGAACAGGTGGAAGAATAGGTGGGTGAACCACCATTGCTTTAACATCCGAACCAACATCAACTAATTCACTAGACCATTTACTACCATCATAACTATAAACCTTATCATTAGTTAAACCAGCATATAATCGATTATTATAATACACCAATGAATTCACCTTAGAAGATGGTAAACCATCCAAATTTTGTTGTGAATCATATATTTCCGAACCCATATCAAGTTGTATATCAAAAATATAAACCTCACCTCTTGATGTACCTACATACATTTTTCCATCTTGTACCAACATGGAAGTTATATCATGACCTATATCACCTATATAACTAAATCCTACTGTGGTGAAATCCGAATCCATATCTTTTAATTTTTGATCAAGATTTGTGTTAGATTTGTCAAAAAACAATATATTCCCATCCTCAGTACCATAAAATAATCTATTACCATCAGTTACCATTGAAGTTATCGCTTTGTTATCTATAACTGGATTTTCAGTCGGTATAAGATCAGAACCACTATCATAAAATTTAAGTACACCATTCTCCAGACCAACAAATAATTTTTCATCATAAACTACGCTAGATAGTATATTTGTACCATCTTCATAAACTAAATTTCCACCATCTTCGGACTCAGAAGAATAATATGACAAGTAACTTTTCCCCCAATATTTTTTTCGAGTGAAATACAATTTATCATCATATACCGATATTGAAGTTACATCACCACTAATGACATCTGTATAATCTATAAGTTTAAATTTATCATCCAAAGGATCAGAATTATCATAATACACAATCTTACCATTAGATAAACCAACATATAATAAATCATTATAACTAGTCATTGATCCTATATTAGTACCTCCAGGTGCCGCATCATTCAAATAAGATGTTGTATAATCATCAACAAAATAATAAACATGCCCTTGGGTAGAAGCAATATAAAGTGTTGGATTTTCAAGTGATGAGAATGGTCCTCCACCATAATTAACAATTAATTTTATATCATCATTTCTACCATCGCTATCGTGATCACCAAATACATCAGCAGGAAGTTTAATTTTTATTAACCCAGAACATACTGACTTCCATTCATTTATTCTAACAGTAATTTCTTCACCAGGATCTTTAGTATCACAACCAACAATCATTTTAATACGCCTATTATCTCCCAAAATGTCAGCATCAAAAATTCCTCGAAAATTCAAATGAATTTCCTTTTTTTCATCACTACCTTTGACTTTTATTCTATATCTTTTAAGTTCTCCATTCGGAAGATTTTCCCAAATTTTAAGGTTTTTCCAATCTGGAAAAATTAATTCTTGATCATATCCATATTGAATAGTTCTATAACCTTTATATTCTGATTTTGATAATACAGTTGTTATTTCTCTACGGTCTGTAGATAATAAATATTTTTTGAAGTCAGAAGATGATATAAACATCTCTTCACCAGAAAGTTCTAACTCTTTGTAAGAATCATAATCAATACCAGAAACCGTACATCTTGATCCCCAACCTTTTGTATCATCTACTATTAAATCATTATCAATAAGTAAGAAATTATATTTATCCGGATCTTTTCCAAAAATAATTTTAAAAATATCACTAATAATATTAAAAGATGATCTCACACCACCAAACATAAAATTCCGAATAAAAGTCCAAAAATTGAAATGATCAGTTTTCATTGGAAATATACAATCAAAGTCTTTAAGGTGTTTTGATTTAGTTAATTTTGTGTCATCTTTTAGTTCTATTTCAACAGGATATTGAAATGCGTTAAAGCCACATACTCTTTTTTCAACTCCATCCATCCATAATCCATAATTTTCAATATCACAAAAATCAGATTTACAATTTATAAGTTCATTATCTTCAACATCAAAACAACCATCTTTACATCTATCATAAGAACACTTTAAAGCTGCTACAAACATCTCTTTTTTTTCTTCTTTTCCCAGAAAATCAAAAATTCCATTTAAAAATTCTTTAATGTTCTCCATAACATCCATCATAACACTTCTGCCAGGCCCCATAATAAAAGCAACACCAACAACTATTACAACAATGGCTAGACTAATCTCCACAACTGTTTTTACCGCTGCACCTTTTCCGCTCATTCTAACAACCAACACACATCTGTTGACCAACTAACCTAGTCAAACTTCCTAAAAATCCTTCACAAAATACTTTACATTTTATCCCTAATATAATCTTTTCTACTGAATCATTGATAACACTTGTTGTTTTAGACAGAAAAAAAACTAACAAAGCCAAAGCTAACAAACCAAGTATTAAGGATATTATAAACGTCAATGCTTTTCCCATTACACCCTTTTTCATGGTTTCACAATCCCCTTTAAAATATTTATTGCAGACGAATAAAATAAAGATAACACTATTAGGACTACCGCCAACAAAATAATAAACCAAACCATAAAATTCGAGACATCACCTTTATTGTTCATTATATCACCATCACTGAAACTATAGATGTTAATATCAAATAAAGCACAATAACAGTAATTGAATATATCACAAAAGCTGTCATCAACGTTTTACCCAAATCATAATTTCTCTGTATTTTTTCTTCTCCATGTTCTATTTTACCCAAAAACATAGAAAGCATTATCACAATTTCAATCATGTATATACCAACTATTATCTGAAAATAATGAACCGGAATAATTTGGTCGATTGCAATAATTGAATTGAATACCCCCCCACCAACAGAACCTATTGGTCCATAACTTCCTAGTTGAGATTGAAAAGATTCTACCCACCCACTCAAACTAATCAACATATGCATCATCATAGCAGTCAAAGCCACAACAACTCCAGAAGTCAAAGGTGACAAAATTATAGATTGTATTCTCATTGTTGAAACAACATCAGTAAGCATCTCTTTCAAATATTCTTCAACGTTCTTCATGTTCTTCAGATAGTTGGAAATAGATATCATTGCATCTGATAAAAATTTTGACCCTGACTTGGAAATTTCATAAATGGCTTTGAAAATTGCTTTTATAAGACGGGATGGATATTTGTATATTGCACCAGATTTTTCATCAAACAAAGCCTGCCAAAAATTCATACCAAGCATCTGGATGTTGTTAATAATAATACCAAAAAACTTGGAAATTTTCAATTCATTTATTTTAGTTCTCATCTTTGCTACATTACTTTCAATAGAAGCACCATTCCTTAACTGATAGCCTAATTGAAAGAGAACAAGATAAAGTTCATTTTCCATTGTAATTATTTCATCTTTTTGTCCAAGTTTAGGAATACTCGTTAAAAAAGAATAAGTGACTATACCACTGACAATTCCAAAGAGAATCAATAAGGAATACAATATCAAAGCAAAACTAAAACTTTCCGTTGCTGTAGATATACCATAAAAACCAATCCCAGATAAGACAATAGTAATTAAAATTGAGATTAAAATTTTAGGATTTAATAATTTCAGTATTCCTTTCTTTTTGTTAATCGGAATTTCTGGTTGATGAAAAGTTGTAGGTCTTTTTCTAAGAGAAGACATCATTAGGAAAAATACTATTACCGGAAGGATTATATCATAACCTATTGCGATGAACAAAGGTTTCACAGTATCTGGCATAAAGATTGTTACCATTGGGAAAAATATCAAACCAATTATTGGAAGTAAAATTCCGAGTGCATTAATAATAGTTAATGAAGCTTTCAAATCTTGAGAATAATGTTTCATTCTATTTTTAGTTCCTTCAAGAATTATCTTTACAGCTTCATTCAAAACATCTTCTCTTTCATTCATACTGCCATAAGAAGATGTTTTTATTAGATTAAGAGCCTGTGTAAACTCTTCATTTTCCATTCTCCATTTTTTAATAAAATCATCCAAAGCATGTTCTGCAGAATAATATCTTCCATTATAAATATCCCAAATCAATTCTGTTAAATCTATTGATAATGAACCTCTAAGATTTGAGGCTGCAAAAATAATTGCACTTTCTAAGTTGCTTTTAACTTTCATAGAAATAGTCATGTATAAAATTGCCAAAACCATTTCAGAACTTGCTTCAATTTTATATCTTCTTGCATATTGAAATGAGTAATTATAAAAATAATAACCGATACCAAAAGAACCAAAAACAAAAATAAGCGTTAAATGTATTGGAAAAAATCCAAGTACTCCAAATAAAACACTAAATAAAAAGAGAATTATTGTCAAAAAAATAGAAACAGTAAACACAGATTTTGGAGTTACATTTAGATGAGAAAAATCTATTGCTCCCTGTAATTTTTCTTCAGTTTTTTTACCAACAGGGATTGACACTAGTTTTTCTGATAAATTACATAATTTTTCATAAGAATTTAATTTTCTGGATTTCAATCCTATTTTAACCAATTCTTTTTCCTTTATTTCTGAAATACTAAACACCTTTTAATTCATTTTTAAACCAAGATTCCCACTTTCTAAGTATTTCTTTAGATTCTAACGAACCAACTTCTTTTCTAACATCATTTGAAATCATATGAAACATGTCATTTGATTTAACAACCCATTCTGCCTCAAGTATATCTTTTCTTTTCAATTTACTCGCATAATCAACAATTTTCTGTTTAACATTTCCTCTTAACATAATATTATCCCAAACTGCATCCCAATTACTATGCCATTCTTTGACACGTTTTGAAATTTCATTAATAATATATGATTCTCCGTTGATTAGAGTATCTGTTGGCTTCAACCTATCTTCTTTAGAAGAATATTCCATCAAATTAACAAATCCATTTTCTTCCATAGGATCATCTTTCCAGTGCTTTCTTATTTCCGTCACTTCAACTACTCTTCTGTCTCTATGTAATCCATCAGATGACTTAATCATACCAGAAATTGTTATAATATCGGTCGCTTTAAAACTGGTTGTTGGTACTCCCAAATCATTTACCACCCTATCAAACACACCATAAGCAGATTCACCATGAATTGTTCCAGCAACTACATTTGCTAAAGCACCGATACGCATAGCTTCCCATAAAGCCTGTGCTTCTTTACTTCTGACTTCACCTATTATTAAACAAGAATCACCGAGACGTAAAGCAGTTCTTAAAGCATCATCAGCAGGTAATTCTGATTCTACTCTTGTGATAACCGATCGAGATTTCATTCTTTCAATATTGTATCCAAGATTTCTTAATTGAACTATCGGGAGTTCGAGTGTGTCTTCAACTGTTACTATTCTAAACTTTCTCATTATTTCAAGCATGGTCGCTCCCAATAGACTGGTTTTACCACTTGATCTTCCACCAGCAAATATTAATGATCTAGAACCCTGAACAAGAAAACTCATTAAACCTGAGAATAAAGGGTCAAAAAATTTAACATCCAAGAACAAAGGATAAGTCCATGGTTTATCTCTATGCCTTCTCAAAGAATAACCAATCCCACCTGGACTAAGTGTTTTTGTAATAGCAGCAACTCTTGCCCTTCCACCTGGAACTAAAAGTTCTGTATCTAACACAGGATTAGCTTCATCTAATGGTCTTCCTGATAACATCCTGAAACGAGTGGCCCAACTTTCTGCATCTTCTTTAGTCGGAATTAAATTAGTCTCACATTCTTCGAAATCACTATGACCAACAAAAACAGGCATTAAACCAATTGGAGAATTTATATAAATATCCTGTAATTTAGGATCTGCTAACAAAACTTCAAGTATTCCAAAACCAGCAGTGTATCTTGCAAGTATATTTGCCATTTCCTTTAATTCTACAGAAGAAAGGGATACTCCCTTTTCATTCGCTATTTTCAAGATAGTGTCTTTTCCCATATTCATAAAAATTTCTCTTGCTTTTTCTGGTTGTATAAATTCTGTTTTAGCTGGTTTGTGTTCAGCAAGATATTTTCTCGCATTATCAAGAATTGAATATTTATTGTCAGGTAGTTTGAATTCAGGTGGAGTTATATGATAAAAAGGTCTTGCTTTACCAGGAACTTTGAAAATTTCAACAAGAATATTTCCTGGAAGTTTATATCTATCAATCATCTTTGATTTTTTTGGTGGGATAGACACATATCTTGTCAACATAAAAATTGGCCTTATCAATGGTGTAAATATTTTCCTGTAAAGAGAACGATCACCCAATCTATATCCATGAATTTTATCTTTAACAGATTTTATAATTTTTGTTGATTCAAGTTTGTTATTGATTCCAGTCAAAAGTCTAACATAGTCATTGTATGATTTTTTCAAGTTTCCTTTACTTTTCTTTACATTTGTGTTATATTTTCTAATAAGTCTTTTAATCTGGATATATGCAGCAATAGGATCTCTTCTCAACATTTCTTTTAAAACAATTTCTAGTTCTTTCGATATACCAGGTATAAACTTACTAAGTTCTCTCACAAAAGAACTTTCTAAAATTCTATCCTCATTCAAAAGTTTATCATAAAGATTTGCTATTTCAATCAAAATTTTGGTTTGATCATAATTATATTCATATTCTCTTTTTTTTGTTAAAATAATTCTTTCAACTTTTTTAACTTCTCTAATTTTATCAATAGTTTTAGCCATACAGACATCAAAATCTTCTATAGAAGAACCGAAAACACACCCTAAACAATTAACTTTTACTATTCCATCGATATATTCATAGTCACAAACCAAATTCTCACCAATAACTAAATTATATTTGTAAGGTTACCCAATAATTATTATTGATATTTATGGTATTTGAAAGAAAGCCACCTCAACAACAAATTGGAATTAGTACTGAAGTTTCAAGAATTACAAATGATAACACAAGAAGGATACGTATTTTGGAACAGAGTTTAGAATCAACAAGAACAAGAACAGGCTCACTTGAAGAAAGAATGATAGATGAAATGGGTGACATCAAAAAATGGATAGATCAGCTATCTTTAGACGTAAAGGAGATATCAAAAGATTTAAAAGAGATAAGAACAGAAATTTCTAGAGTAAATAAAGATTTAACAAAGACAGCCAGGAAAACAGAAATTAAAGAGTTAGAAAGTTTATTAGATTTATATAGTCCAATAAAATCACATTTTGTTACAAAGGATGAAGTTATGAGATTAATGGAGAGGGAATTAGATAAAGTTTAATAAACAGAAGAATTTAAATTTAAATTAGAAAAAGAATTAATATTAAGGTGTAAAATTTGATAAAATTTCTCGGAGCAAATAAAAAAAAGGAACCTGAAAAAACACCAAGAATAGGAAAAGGTATGGTTCCAATAGAAAAAGTAAAATCTCTTAGTAATAAAGGTTTTTCAGAACCAGAAATGATTGACGTCCTAAGAAAAGAAGGTTATAGTTCTGAAGAAATAGACTCTGCATTAACTCAAGCATTGAAAATTGGTGTAACAGGTGAATCAGGAGACTCTATGACAAAACCACCGACACTTCAAGAATTACAAACCCAACAAATACAAACTCCTTTACAACCTCCAATTCAACCTCAAATGCCTGCTATTCCACAAAATGCTCAAATACCACAAGTACCAGAACCTTCCATGCAATTTCAACAAACATATTATCCTGAAGGAGATTATAACACAGAAGAATTGGTTGAATCAATAGTACAAGAGAGGATGGGTGAATTGAATAGTAAATTAACAGAATTTCGGTCTAAATATAGTAATCTAGAAAGAAAAATGGCAGATCTTCATAACCAATTATCAGTTGTTTCTAAAAGTAAGAGTGAATCTGAACATGTAATTGTGAGTAAATTAGATTCTTACGGTGATACTCTAGCAGATATGAATGCACGACTTTCCAGTCTTGAAAAAGCTTTTAAGGAAGCATTACCGGCATTAATAGAAAGTGTCAGAGCATTAACTGATCTTGTTGGAAGATTTAAGAGGGAAGCTTAATCAAGATATTTATTATCACTTTCTCAATTATTTCTTATGACTAACCCTTTTCAGATAATTGCAGAAAAACTCGGAGAACTTGGGGTATATGACTTTCTTCTACCTTGGTTAATAACTTCTGCCATCATCTGGGCATTATTGAAGAAATCAAATCTTTTCGGGGAAAATGCTATAGTAATCAATTCTGTATTATCTATATCAATTTCATTCTTCGTCTGGGGATTTATAATATTTACGGGAGATGCTAGTGTTGGAGCATCTTTATCTAAATTTTTTACACAAATGGTCTTTGTTGCTATAGGTTTTGTAGTAATACTTGTTATCGGAAGTATGTTTTTCCCAGATTTCACTGAGGCATTAAAAGACAAAATTCCACCAACAATGTTTTGGATAGTAATGGTAATAGGTATTATATTGCTCATTAGCACTGGTCTTTTCAAGTTAGGGGATATATTTTATAATCTTATACACTCTTTTTCAAAAGTTCCTGGTGGAGATGTTGGTCTATTAATTATAGCTATTATTTTTTTGGTGTTATTGTTGCTGATAATAAGTGCAGTGGGGGGAGGTTAAGTGGTAGACGTATTTACAATAGTAATAAAGAAACTTCAAGAAATGGGGGCATTCAATTTCTTATTTCCATTCATGTTAACAACTGCTATATTTTACGGCCTCCTCAGGAAATCAAAATTATTTAGTGTGACAAAAAAAGAGTATAGAAGAGATAAAGGCGGGAAGCAAATGACAGAAGAAGTCGAAGTTGGAAGTTCTGTCAATGCTATTATTGCTTTAGTTGCTGGGTTTATGGTATGGGCTTATCCTATTCTTGCTGGAATTAACATAGAACAACAGTTGTCAATGTTCTTCATGCAAGGAACTATTGTTACTTTAGTTCTTATTGTAGTATTAATGTTTACAAGTATGTTTCTTCCATCAAATTTACCTAAACAATTACAAGAACAATTTTTAAAAGGAAATAAAGTAGGTATAATCCTAATTGGATCTGTTATAGTAGGAGTTATAATACTTGTCACAAGTGGATTGATGAACCTGATAGTAGGACCTATATTCACGAAAATAGATTTAGGAAACGACACTGTATTGACAGTTGTAGTGTTAGGTTTATTAATTCTTCCGCTAATATTTATATTTAGGGAAGGTAAAGGAGATGATGGTAGGGATGATGAAGGCAACAATGGAGGGGAATAAATGAGTTTACTTTCAAATTTAATAAATATTTTACAAAGTCAAGATATTTTTCAATATTATTTACCATTTCTACTGACCTTCTCAATATTCTATGCTTTGTTGATTAAGTCTAAAATTTTCGGGGATGGTGTTGGGAAAAAAATAAGTTTAATTGTAGCTTTAATTGCTGGACTTTATGTTACTATAGCTACACCTATTGGTATCGGTTTAACTCAATTTTTTGCAATATTTTTTGCACAATCTACTGTATTTTTAACATTAATAATCGTTATAGCCATAACCACAGCAGCTTTAGCAACACCAATGTTTTTAGGTGAGAATACAAATCTTCTTGGAGGTAAAAGTAAATTTATTGCTATTGGAATTATTGTTCTAGTTAGTCTAGCTATGTTTGCAAGTAGTATGAAAAAAATGCCTGGTTTTCCAGGAATTTCTTTACCAGGTGTCTCATCAGATGATCTCGCTTTGGGACTTTTACTTGTAGCAACTGGACTTATGGTTTGGTGGGCACAAAGAGGGGAAGATCCAGAAACAATAGAAGCTAAAAAGATGATAAAAAGGGCTAAAGAGGAGGCGCGAAAAAAGCAATTACAAAAACCAGATGGATGAAGTTACTGATAAATGTCTTAAAGTATTTCCAATCTTTCTCCAGCTTCAAACAAACCCCAAGTAAAAGAAACTAATTCCCATGCCTTGACATAATCTTCTTTTTCAAGAAAATGTTCTGTATCGATAATATAGGCATTGATATTTTTCAATAATTCTTTCCCCTTTTCATCTACAGATTTAACTTTTTCTACTTTTTTCTTAAGTTTAGTTAACCACTCTTCAATCAGTTCTTTTGATATTTTATCTTTAATCATTCAATCAACTCGGTGATAATCTAGATATTCTTTTTCTGTAAAGTGTAACTTTCCTGGAATTATTAAAATGAAAGGAAGTTTTCCGAAATCTTTTTCAAGTAAATCTTTTATTTTCCCGTAGGTTATTAAAGGATTTTCACTCCCTGCCCTGCCAAACACAACTACTTCATCTCCTTCTGAGATATCGTTCGATTCTAATAGAATTTCCATTCCTTCATTAGGAGTCATATATTTTTCTTTTTCAGAAATTAAATCAAGAAGACATAACGTGTGTAATTCTTGTTGTCGATTATCTTGAATTGTTTGAAAAACACTTTCTGGTAGTTGATTGTTTGTTTTTTTTGGAAAGGGCAATGTCACAGTCGCACCGAATTTGTACAAATGCAACCCTGTCTCACCTACTGATGAGTAGATTGAAGCATTGTGAATGACTCGTGTTTTTATCCCATTTCTCTTGGCTTCGAGAAGTAATGTTATATGTGTTGTTGCAACTAATGGATCTCCTAAAATTAAAATAGATATTTGTTGAGTTTTTGATTCTTCTAGGATTTTTTGTGAATTTTCTTCGAGATCTGATCTTTTAAGTTGAATTATCTTTTTACCAATCATTTTTTCTAGATTTTGGATGTTTCCATACCATTTAGATGTATAAGTCTCTAGGTAGATTTTATCAGATTTTTTACAGGTCTTGAGTCCTTCTAAAGTTAAACATTTCTCGTCCCAAAGTCCAATACCTACTAAATTTAACATCTTCATCAAAAAATAATTTATTTAAACATTTAATAATGTTAGTATTGAATTAATTGTGATAATAATGAAACTTTCTAGTTACGACATCCTCGGCTCAAAAGAAAAATCAGTAGCAATAATAGAAGAAACTGATAATCCAAAAGAAATATCTAAAGATATAATGAAAGAACATAAAAATGTTAAATCAGTCCTTATGAAACTTTCAGAAAGAAAAGGGACAGAGAGAAAAAGAGACTTCAAATTTATTCTAGGCGATAAAAACACAGAAGTTATTCACAAAGAAAATTATTGCCGACTAAAATTAGATCCACAAAAAGTCTATTTCTCAGGAAGAGAAGGAACAGAAAGATTAAGAATAGCAGAACTAATCAAACCAAAAGAATCTGTTCTTGTTATGTTTGCAGGTATAGGACCATTCTCAATT
Source organism: Candidatus Aenigmatarchaeota archaeon (assembly GCA_017610225.1). The sequence goes on from JAFCCM010000002.1 coordinate 55,006, forward strand.
TTAGTAGCAAAAAAACAACCTGCAGTCGACAAAATACCATCTATCGAAATCAACCCTGATGCTGTAGAATATATGAAAGAGAATATTCGACTAAACAAAGTTCAAGACAAAGTAATCCCAATCCTAGGAGATGTTAGAAAAAAATCTCAGGAATGGTTTGGTAAATGTGATAGAGTAGTAATGCCTTTACCTCATGACGCTAGAAAATATTTAGAATTAGCTTACAAATGTCTTAAACCAGAAGTAGGAGTAATTCATCTTTACATCATAGAATCAGAAAATGAAGTTGAAAAAAATGTTGAAAAATTAATGAAAAATTTTCAAGAAAAAATAAAATCAAAAATCAATTATAAGATAAAAAAAGTTCTCTCATACTCACCAAGAACTTACAAATATTGTGTGGACATTCAAATCAATGAAGGTAAATTAAATTCAACTAAATTCAAAACCCAAGTAACAGAATAATATCCAGCATAAGCAAGTATTAAGTTATAAATAATTTTTGAACAAAATGTGGCAATTAGAAATTTCTTCAAATCATAACGTATCATCCCACAAAAAACAGAAATCAAACCGTCTGGAAGGGGTGTTAAATTAACTATAACTATCCACCAAAAACCTTTATACTTATGAAATTTATCTTTTGTTTTTTCAAGTTGTTTACTATATTTTTTTTCTGCAATGTCCTTAAATCCACGACCAAAAACATATACAAAGATTGCCCCAACACTTCCCCCTAAACCAGAAACAATCGCAACTAAAAATGGATTGAGAATTCCACCAAAAGTAAAAACAAAGAATAATGTTGGTAAAGGAAAGAGTGAAAGAGTCATCGTTTCTAGAAAATTAATAATAAACAATCCCGAATAACCCCACCTGTAAAGAAATTCATAACTCCTTGTTAAGAGAATTGTTAAAAATCCTGTTAAAGACATATTATCTAGATAGATTTAGTCAAACCAATACTTAAACAATTAGAAGAGTCATAAGTGTAAAGACTATCAAAATCACCCAACCCCATAATGACCAAGTAAAAATATGTCCTCCTTCTAAAGGTGGAATTGGTAACAGACTAAAAAAAGCTAGCAATCCATTAATTCTACTAATTGTTTCAAATATTTCTACAGAATTTATTGTATACAAAATACCAAAAAATAACATCAAGAATAAATTTACAGCAACACCTGCCAAAGCTATGTGTGCATAATCTCTCGGCATCATTTTTATTAATTTTATTCCCCATCTACCGAATTTGTAAGGAATGATCTCAACATATCCTAATGCTGTAAAAATAAATCCATATATTGTTTTCAACATCAATGACATCAAACCTATACCTACACCTGCAGGCCATAACTTAAATGTAACCATGCATCCCAATCTGTCTCCCATTAATTTATGAGCAACATGTTTTAGAGACATTGACACAGAAACTATAATTAAATAGAGAAAAGAATTTTTCTTCAAATCTGGAAATGCAAATATCAAAGTTACCACAAGAATAACTATTACTAAATCTCTTATCTCTTCTTTTTTAAATCTTTTTCTTACCTTTTCCATAATAACAATTTACTTTTTCTAAAATATATTTACATCATTAAAAGTCAAATTTTTTCTTGTAATCTTTAGTATAAAATCTTATCAAAGTTATTAGTATTGACAATATTAACGGTCCTAAAATAATACCTAAAGCTCCAAAAACTTTTATACCACTAATTATACCTATGAACATCAAGAAGGAATTTATTTTTGATTTCTTTCCAATAAATTTTATTATAAGTAGATTGTCGAGATTTGCTATTATAATTTCTAAAACCATTAATAAGATAGCCAATGGGTAGTTACCTAGTAATGTAAGGTATATTACACCACCTATCCACACTGGAACATTTCCTATTATTGGAACAAAAGATAAAATTATCATAGTAAATCCCCATAAAATTGCATTTGGTATACCAAACAGATAAAAAATTATTGTTCCTATAACACCATTAAAAATTGCAGTCAAAAATATACTATAAATCATGCCTTTAGTTACTATTTCAAATTCACTAAACAATGACTCTTTTTGAACCTTTTCTATAGGGATTGTTATTTTGAATTTTTTCACAATATCTGCGCCATCTTTTAAAAATAATGTTACTGCAAACAAGAAAACTATAACACTAAAAAATTTATATGGGAACCCAATGACAAATTTTGAAAGTCCTGATAATATACCAGAACCCACGGTTTCAAATATTTTAACCAAATAATTTCTAATAGAGGGAGATATTGTATCTAACTTAAAGAGTACTAATGAATTATTATTCATATTTTTGAAAGAATCAAGAAAACTTGTCATATCATCAACAAGACTATATAATATCAACCCTAATGGTATTAAAATTAGAAACACAATTACCAACAATATCAGCAATAGAGATAAATTTTTGTGTTTCAGTTTGATATTAATCTTTTTATAAAATGGATAAAGAATATAACTTATTATTATTGCTGACACCAGAGATCCTATAAAGGGTTTAATTAGAAGAAAGGAAAGATACAATATTATTAAAGTAAATATTATAGGAAAATAATTCATTTTTTTATTCATATATAAGATTTATTTTTGTTTATTAAATTGTTATGTGGATTGTATGAAAGTAAAGGTTGGGTTAGCATTAAGTTCTGGTGGAGCAAGAGGATTTGCACATGTAGGAGTAATAAAATCATTAGTGAAACATAATATTCCTATTGATATTATATCTGGTGTTAGTGCTGGAGCATTATTTGGTGGAATATATGCGAGTGGAGCAACTATGGAGGAAATCGAAAAAGTATGTTATTCAACTAAATATAAGGATATTCTACCAATAATTTGGGATTTTTCAAGAAAGGTTTCTGGTGGATTGGTAGTGGGCAAGAAAATAGATAAATTTCTCAACTCTTTATTAATGGAAGAGAAAATTGAAAATTTTCCGATAAAATTTACTTGCACAGCAACTGATTTGATATCTGGAAAAGCCGTGTATTTTGATAATGGTCCTGCGTCTATTGCAATAAGAGCAAGTGGTGCTATTCCTGCCATATTTAAACCAATTGAATATGACGGAAAATATCTAGTAGACGGGGGAGTTGTTGAGCCAATATCACTAGAACGTGTAAAAAAGTTTGGTGGAAATGTAAATATTGGAGTTGATATATCACGATCTACAAATATTCTTGAAAAATTAGCAAATGGTAAGAAACTAAATATTAAGGATTCTGTTTATTCGTCATTTGTGTTAATGCAAAAAAGATTTACTGATATTGAATTTAAAGAAAATAAAAATTTTCTTAGAATAAGACCTAAAGTAGACTGGATCAAGTCTCTTAAATTTGGTTCTGAAGAAACGGCCAGGAAAGGTATAAAAGAAGGAGAAAGAATCATGGATAAAAATATACCAAAAGTTAAAGAAATGATCAAAAATTGCCAGAAAAAATAGATTTTTAAGTGTTGTTGTTTAAATTCTAGTTAACACGGTGTGTCGGATGACAGGGGAATATGTTTGCAACATCTGAATTGATTTTATCTAATCCTATTTCTAATGATTTATTCTCGAAAATTAACAATATTCATTCTAACTATACCCTCCTTCGAAAGACTAATCTTTTATTAAAAGAAAAATCAATCATGAATTCATATTTTTCATATTTTTCATATTATGATATTAAAAGAGAAGTAAAAATACCTAAATTTAGTAGAGATCTTGCAGAATTTTGGGGAATTTTATCAGGAGATGGTTTTTTAACCAAAAAGGGAAGAATTCATAGATTAGGTGTTTCGTTTCATTTGAATGATGATATTCACTACTCGAAATATGTTAGAACACTTATTAAAAATTTATTTAATATAGATCCTACCATATCAGTCAAGGAAAAAGAAACTGTATTATATCTACTAGTACATTCAAAAGGTATTACAAATTTTATTAGTGAAAATGGGTTTCCAATAGGATTTAAAAAAGGAAAATTAAAAATTCCAGAGTGGATAGTTAATAATCATATATTTACTAAAAAATACCTAAAAGGTTTGGTAGATACTGATGGTTGTTTATTTTTTGCAAAAAGAGGAACTTATAAAATCAACAAATATCCAGTAATAGAAATAAAATTACATGATAGAAATTTAATTAAAAATATTGGATTAGCAATTAATAATTTAGATTTTAAAGTTGTTATACAGAAAAATAAAATTCAACTAAATGGAATACAAAACCTTAATAAATGGTTGGATACAATTGGTTTTAAAAATATAAAACATATAACAAGATATTTAATATGGAAAAGGTATGGATTTTGTCCACCTGGAACAAATCTAAAAGAAAGATTAGATATACTAAGCCGAGGGTTCGCCGAGGTTCCGAAAGGGCTCGAAGGCAGAACGGCTATGCAACCGATCTCTAAAAGAGAGTTGAAGCTGCAGAACTGGTATTTAAGCCAAATTGCTGATACCGGTAGAAATGGGTTCGACTCCCATCCTCGGCTTTTGCCACTATCTAAAAACTTAAATATAATCAAAAATATAGATAAGAGGGATGAAAATGTCCGGTGAAAACTTTTGCATTGCCGAAATCGGCTCGAGAAGTATTTAGAGTTTTATCTAGTTCTATTTATACACCACAAGAAATTCATGAAATAACTGGTATTCCTCCAAGAACAATAAGGTTTACACTCAATCTTCTAAAAAAGAAAGGATTGATCATTGAAAAGAAATCCTTCAAAGATATGAGAAAAAGATATTGCACAGGTGTTGAAAATGATTGGTGAACGTTTTTGTTACAAATAGTCCATTAGAATTGATTGGGAATACACATTTAGTTAAAATAAAAATGAATTCAAATGTTATTTTTGCTAAAATGGAAAATCTAAACCCATCAGGTTCTATCAAAGATAGAATTGTAAAATATATGATAGAAAAGGCTGAAAAATCTGGAAGACTAGAACCAGGAATGACTATAATCGAACCAACAAGTGGAAATACTGGTATCGCATTTTCTTTTGTATCCTCAATTAAAGGTTATAATTTTATTGCAGTTATGCCAGAATTTGTGAGTAAAGAGAGAATTAAAATAATTAAACAATATGGAGCAAAAGTTATTCTAACACCAAAAGAAAAAAACATAAAAGGTGCTGTTGAGAAAGCCAAAGAATTAACTAGGAAATTGAATGCTTTCATGCCTAATCAGTTTGAAAATGAAAATAATATTTTAGCCCATAAAGAAACGACTGGTAAAGAAATCCTAGAACAGATGGGTAATGTTGATGTTTTCGTAACAGGAATTGGAACTGGTGGAACATTGATATGTATTGCTAAATCATTAAAAGAAAAAAACAAAGATGTTAAAATTGTTGCTGTCGAACCAGCGTCTTCCCCATTATTATCTAAAGGGAAATTTGGATTTCATAAAATAGAAGGTATAGGTGAAGATTTTGTACCAAAAATACTTGAAGAAAATCTAGATTTAATAGATGAGATCATTACAGTGACAGATAAACAAGCGATAGAAACATCTAAAAAATTAGCAAAACAAGGTTTATTTGTAGGTATATCATCAGGGGCTAATGTATTCGCATCATTAAAAATATCTAAAAGATTAAAAAATAAAAGGATAGTTACCATATTACCTGATAGTGCTGATAGATATTATAGCACGAACTTTTCAGATGAGGTGAAAATAAATGCAAATAAAATTATTCAACACAATGGGAAGAAAAAAAGAAATATTCAAACCAATCAATCCTGGAGAAGTCAAACTTTATGCTTGTGGACCTACAGTCTATAGTTATTCCCATATAGGTCATTTCCGCGCTTATATTTTTGTTGATACATTAGTTAGGATGTTGAAATATAATGGATTAAAAGTTACTCATGCTATGAATATTACCGATGTTGGTCACTTGACAGATGATGCTGATCAAGGAGAAGATAAGATAGAAAAAGCCTCAAAAAAAGAAGGAAAAACTGCATTGGAAATTGCTGAGTTTTACACAAAAGATTTCTTTAACGCAATGGAAAAATTGAATGTTCAAAAACCTGAAATCATTTGTAAAGCAACTGATCATATTCAAGACATGATTAATCTAGTTGAAAAAATCGAAAAAAATGGTTACACTTACAGAACATCTGATGGAATCTACTTTGATACATCTAAATTAAGTGATTATGGTAAACTTGCTGGACTAAATATTGAAGGTCTAAAAGAAGGGGCAAGAATAGAAAAAAATCCTGAAAAGAAAAATCCTACTGATTTTGCACTTTGGAAATTTGCTAAAGAAGGGGAAAAACGTCAAATGGAATGGGATTCACCATGGGATCCACACTCATTTCCTGGATGGCATATTGAATGTACTGCTATGTCTATGAAATATCTTGGAGAAGTTTATGATATTCACACTGGTGGCGTTGATCATATTTCAGTCCATCACACAAATGAGATAGCACAAGCTGAGGCGACAACAGGAAAAGATTTTGTCCATTATTGGTTGCATAATGAATTCGTTAACATTAATGGAGAAAAAATGAGTAAGTCCAAAGGAAATATTTACAATATGAATGATATTGAAGAAAAAGGGTTTGATCCTTTATCAGTAAGATATCTATTCTTAACTGCACATTACAGATCAAAAATTAATTTTACTTGGGATAGTTTGAAAGCTGCTGAAAATACCTTGAATACATTAAGAGAACATATGAGATTATTTCAAGAAAGTAATGAGAAAAAAAATAATGAAAAAAAGATTGAAGAATATAAAACAAAATTCTTGGAATTTATCAATGATGATTTGAATACAACAGAAGCATTGTCATTAATGTGGAAATTGATTAGAGATGAAAAGGAAATTAATAATAAAAACAAACATGAATTGATCTTAGAATTTGATAAAGTATTTGGACTAAAACTAGATGAAATAAAACTTGAAGAAAAAATACCTAAAGAAATTCAACAATTAGCAAATGAAAGGGAAAAAGCGAGAAAAAATAAAGACTATCAAAAGGCAGATGAAATTAGAGAAAAAATAAGAGAAATGGGTTATGAGTTACAAGATGCAAAAGATAGAGTTAAACTAAGAAAAATTTAATCAATAATAAAATACTTCAACGCTTCAGAAATATTTTCAATTTCAATAACATCTATACCAACTTCTTCTTGAATGTCAACTTTTTTTGAAATAGTTTCAGTTTTACAATAAGTTGTAAGAATACCATTTTCACAATTTTTTTCAGTTTCAATCTTTGTTTGAATTCTTTGACCTACTGGTATAAGAAGTAATTTAATCTGATTTTGTTTTGCTGATTCAGCCTTTTCTAAAATACCAGAAACTTTCCCTATTGTCCCATCTTCTCTCAAATAACCTGTTATTGTAACTGATTTATTTATTGTTTTATTTTTTAATGCAACAGATGTCGCTATTGCCATCGCTGGACCAGCAGATGGACCTTCTATTTTTGAAGCGTTTGCATTAAAAGAGTAAATTATATCATAGATTGATGCATCTATATTAGTTGTTTTTTCCGCAACTGATTTTGCAATTCTAACTGATTCCTGAGTATCTTCTAAAAAAAATATATCATCAATGTCCAAAAGTACTCTTCCTTCACCTTCATTTATCTCCACTTCCAACCAAGCCATAGTTCCATCCCCTTCTTCTTCTACAGCAGGTAAAAATATTTCAATTTTATTAGAAAATTCTTTTTCATCTGATTTCATTTTTATAACTTTTTCTTCAGTTTCTAACCTCATAACAGAAATACCAAAGTAAAATACATAAGCTACTAAAATAACTAATAACCCCCCAATTAATACTTCTCTCCTCATGTAATCACGAAATGCAAGGAACATGTCCAAAATGAGGACAACTCTACAAACAGGTTGACCCGAGTTTTTTTCTCCACTCCGAGAACTCGCAAGCATCGAGATGTATATTTTATAGCTGCTCGGTTCCCCGCCTGACTCGTTAAATATGCAAACGACCCTGGGAGACGAAGTTTCTCAGTCCAAAACCGGACCTGATTGTATTATTGAACTGCTTTTGAACTATGGTCCTACCATGAACCGGATTTGCAGTAACAGGAGACCGGTATCCTCCCGACCAGAGGTTCCTTGCAATTAGATAATACTGAAATTAATCTTAAATAAGTTTTGTTTAAATCTGAAAAATAGAAATCAAGATTTCACCAAATTTCCAGAAATAGAATACATTTATACTAAAATTTATTAGATTCACAAACAATTCTTGACCAAAATCTGATTCTGTAATTGCTCTGAAAGCAGTGACTAAAAATCCATATAAAAAAGACAGAACTACAGATTCGGTAATAAAACTCAAGTTGAGTGGGATTGAGACTAAATTCACAAGAAGATTAACAATAAGATAAACAAAAATGCTTGGTTTAAAATCTCCAGAAAATATTCCTGGAATAAAACCTGCCAAAATAACAAACAAAAATGTATAACCAAACCCTAGAGTAGATGTAATTATTATACTTAGAAAAAATACAGGAGTAAAATCTATAGGTATTTGAAAAAAATAGTTCAAAAAAACAATTAATCCTGTTAATAATGTTAATCCTATGAAAATCAGTATATTAGGTATTTTTTTAACGAGTAGGAATATTAGCAAAGTTATAGCAACAAAAAGCAAACTGTATTTTAGATACTTTATTTTTTTTATTTTCATTAATGTATATTTACCGGAAAATCTTATTATTATTTATGATAACTATAACACATGCACTAGCCACTTTGATTCTAATAAAATTATTCTCTGTATCAAACCCATGGATAATTTTCTGGACATGGTTCTTTGGAATTGCAATAGACTTTGATGAAATATTAATCTTTTACAAGGATTGGAAATCAACAAAATCAATTAAAGGTTTCTTTAAAAAAGCTTCAAAAAGTCAACATAGAAGAAACTGGTTTGATGAATCTGGTGGATTAGTTATTTCATTTACAATTTCTTTATTTATCGGTTCTTTTGTTCCTTTCCTAGCTAATTTGGTGCATTGTATAATGGACTGGGTGTGTAGTTATGAATCTAATCCATTAGCTCCGTTTTACAATAAACTTACAACAAGGGGTTTTGTAAAATCTGGATTTAATATCACCAGGATTTTGGAAGAAGGTTTATTGATAATTATTTTAGGTTCAATTCTATTTTTAATATGGTAATTTCAACATCTTTTAATTTCAGAAAAACAAATGTTATTTATGTTACTTGAAACTTTCTTTAATCCAAAATCTGTTGCCATAATTGGGGCATCACATAAAAAAGGAAAGATAGGTTATGTAGTTTTCACTAATTTCCTTAGTGGTATGTTTAAAGGAAAAGTTTATCCTATTAACAAAAATACTGAACCTATTCTTGGACATAAAGTCTATGATTCTATTTTAAGTGTTCCAGAAAGTGTTGATTTATCTGTGATAGTAATTCCTGCAAAATTTGTCCAAAAAACTTTAAGTGATTGTGTCAAAAAAGGAGTAAAATCTGTTATTATCATTACTAGTGGATTTTCAGAAATGGGTGATGATGGAAAAAAATTAGAAGAAGACTTGAAGAAAGTTATTCGAACTACAAAAACCAGAGTTATAGGAACAAACTGTCTTGGTGTCTACGATTCATTGTCTCAAGTGGATACCCTGTTTCTTTCAAGAAAAAGATGTGGTAGACCAAAACAAGGAAATATTGCATTTATTTCACAATCTGGGGCAGTTGGATCAACAATACTTGACTGGCTGTCAGAAGAAGATATTGGAATGAGTAAATTCGTGTCTTATGGTAATGGAATGGATATTGATGAATCTGATTTAATTGAATATTTGGGGAATGATAGTAAATCAAAAGTTATTACAGCTTATATCGAAGGATTGAAAGGTTCGGGAAAAAAGTTTATGGAAGTCTGTAAAAGAGTATCAAGAAAAAAACCAATAATTATTCTAAAAGCTGGAAAAACCAAAAGGGGAATGGAAGCAGTTTCGTCACACACAGGATCACTTGCAGGTTCTGGAAGAATTTATTCTGCGGCATTCAAACAATCTGGAGTTATTGAAGCAGAAACATGGCAAGAACTATTTGATTATGCAAGAGCTTTCTCGACACAACCTACCACAAAAGGAGATAGAATTATAATAGTAACAGATGGTGGTGGATTTGGTGTATTAGCCACAGATGAAGCAGAACGTTCTCAATTAAAACTACCAATGCCATCTAAAAAGTTAAAACAGAAGATGGGTCATGTGATGCCACCTTATGCTATATTACATAACCCCATTGACTTAACTGGTGACACTGACGCTGAACGTTACAGGGTATCGATAGAGGAATGTCTGAAATCAGGAGAATATGATGGTGTGATTGCTATAACATTGTTCCAAGTTCCTAAATTGGAAGAAAATGTGGTTGATTATTTGATTGAATTAAAGAGAAAATATAAAAAACCTATTCTAGCTTGTGCTGCTGGTGGTGAATATTCTAACAAACTAAGTAAAAAATTAACTAAAGGTGGTATACCTGTTTATCCTACACCAGAAAGAGCTGTTAAAACCATGAAAGCTTTGGTTGAATATGGGAAAAGGTAGAATTGTTTTTATTTCTTGAAATTTATAATATACTATGCCTAGAAAATTCATTTTTGTTTGTGGGGGAGTCCTTTCTGGTCTTGGTAAAGGGATAACTGCCGCTTCAATAGGACTTCTTCTAAAAAATAAAGGATTTAAAGTAACTGCGATAAAAATTGACCCTTATCTTAGTATAGATGCTGGAACAATGAGACCTGCTGAGCATGGTGAAGTGTTTGTAACAGATGATGGTAGTGAGATTGATCAAGATTTAGGAAATTATGAGAGATTTCTTGATGTTTCATTAACAAAAGATCATAATATTACAACAGGTAAAGTTTATCAAAACGTTATCAATAATGAAAGAAGTTTCAAATATCAAGGAAGAGACGCTGAAATTTTTCCAGATGTTATAAATGAAATCAAAAGGATGATGATCGAACCAACAAAAGGTTATGATTTTGTTATTGTGGAAATAGGTGGAACAACTGGTGATGTTGAAAACCTCATTTTTCTTCATGCTGCAAGGGAAATGAGTAAAGAATATCCATCAATATATGTCATGGTTACTTATCTTCCATTTCTTAAAAATGTTGGAGAATTAAAAACAAAACCAACTCAACATGCTGTAGCAAGATTAAGAGAGGTTGGAATATTTCCAGATATAATAGTAACAAGAAGTGAAATTCCTATTGACAAACCACGAATAGAAACAATTTCAAAAAGATGTTTTATACCTCAAGATTTTATAATAGATAATTCTGATGTTGATAATGTTTACAAAATTCCTTTACTGTTAGAAGAAAGAGGTCTGACAAAAAAAATATTTGAAAAATTTGATATTAAAATGAGGAAGAATAACCTAAAAGAATGGAAAGAATTTGTTAATGGAATGGAATATCCTAAGAAAAAAATAAAAATCGGTCTTGTTGGTAAATATATTACCCATGGTTCTCAGAAACATAAAGATGTTTATATATCTGTCATAGAATCTGTCAAACATGCGTCTTCAAAAAATAGAATTCAGACTGAAATAGTACCAATAGACTCATCACAAATTGAAAAGAATGGAACTAAAAGTTTAGAAGGTTTGAATGGAATTATAATTCCTCAGGGATGGGGTAGTAGAGGAACAGAAGGAAAGATTAAATCGATAGAATTTTCTAGAAAAAATAAAATTCCATATCTTGGTTTATGTTTTGGTATGCAAATGGGTCTGATAGAGTTTGCTAGAAATGTGTGTGGTTTGAATAATGCCAATTCATCAGAAGTTAATCCAAAGACAAAATATCCTGTAATCCATATAATGCCTGACCAAAAAGAGTATTTGAAGAAAAAACAATATGGTGGAACAATAAGATTAGGATCATGGCCATGCAAACTTAATCCAAAAAGTAAAATTTATCAGATATACAAAAAAAGTGAAAATAAACCGAATAAAAATAACATAGTTTTTGAAAGACACAGACATAGATATGAATTCAATAATGATTTCAAAAATATTATGGAAAAAAATGGATTAATTATTGGAGGAACATCACCTGACGGAAAATTAGTCGAATCAATAGAGTTACCAGAAAAAACACATCCATTCTTTATTGGCACTCAATTTCATCCAGAATACAAATCAAGACCTCTAAATCCTCATCCAATATTTTTAGAATTTATCAGAGCATGTGCAAAAAATTAACATTCTATTTTTTTAACATCTTTACCATCAGGATCTCTTGCACAAGTGTCTTCATCCAAGCAACAAACAATTTTCTCATCATCGTCTAAATAATAGTAATCCATACCACCCGAACCACAAGTACTCTTAGCATAATTGCAAGTAACAGTATCATAATTATCCATGAGTTTGTCATAATTGTCTTTTATTTTATCATAATTACCTTGTGTTTTTTTGAGTTCTTCATTAGCCATATTCAAATCTGAAGATAAAGTTAGTTTTTCTTCATTACAAACCTGAAAATCTGCCTGAGTTGTTTGGTAATCAAGAGTCATTTTTGTTAAATCAGATTGTATAATTCCAAGATTAGATGAACATGTTGATAATTGTTGGTCAACATTATTTAATTCACTTTGGCATGCATCGTTTTGTTTTTGTAAAATCATATTATTTGCTTCGAGTTCATTTACCTGTCCGGTTTTTGAGACATAACCTGTAATACTTCCAACAACCAAGAGAAGGCTAAGTGCCAATATAGTGACAGTGACTTTACTGAATTTAAGATTTTCAGTATTCAGATTCAAATCTTTTAATTTCCCTTGAATTTTTTCTTTCAAATTAGCAATCTTTTCTTTTAGATTGAAAGTTTTCTTTTCTTCACCATATGGTTCATACATATTATCTAATTGTTTTTAGGAATCCAGTTATAAATAAATTACTTAAGGGCTCTAGAAAACTCTTTATCAAGTTCCTTGACTTTAACTTCCATTCTTTTAGATGCATCCTTCAAAGATTTTTGAGGTTTGTTTTTTCCTTTCATTTTTAAGAATAATTTAGGTTGATCCATGTATGGATGCTCTTTTATTGCAGCAACCTCAGAAATGTTTTTATCATTCCAAAGTTCTTCTCTGAGTAAATTAGCAAAATTTTTACTTTCTCCCTCTAATTCTAACATTAGAACTCCATCTTCATCCTTGATTTTTTTAACTTCCATGAACACACCAAACTCTAAAATATCTTGACCTATAAGCTTTTAAATATAGTGTAAGCCCAAATATAAACAGTGTTATCATGAAAAAATATCTTTTATTTATTCTTCTAACGATTATTTTGGTCTTAGGAGTATTCTACTTTAAAGGGTTTGAGTTTAAGTCAGGAAGAATTTCAGCAACAGGTGAAGGAAATTATAATTTAGGAATAGGTGAAAGTATTATAGCAAATGGAAATAACATAGAATTAGAAGATGTTGATAATCAAGGGAAAGTTAAATTCTATATCAATAGTATTCGTTACAATGTAGAGGTATCTGGAAGATTTGCTGGTTTTGAAGTTATTATTATTAATTACAATTATGATGATTCTAGGGTTAAAAGATGGGTCGAGATGAAAATTTCTCCATATAAACCTGAAGGATCTCTAATGATTGGTGGAAGTATTGTTGTTGGAGGAAAGACAATTATTTTAGAAGATGTTGATAGTAAGGGAAATATCGAAATTCAGATTTCTGGCAAACCATATACAATTAGTGAAGATGGAAATTATGAAAATATAGGGATATCAATAGATGATTTCTATTTTACTAACAACCAAGAAGAAAAATGGGTTAAGTTTAGTTTTAAAGATTATAAGACTGTTACAACTATTATTCAAATGACACAAGAAACAACAACTACTATTTTTGTACCATCTGAAGAAAATTATAATTTCTTTCAACGAATTTTTAACTGGATATCTGGGTTATTCAACCGCTAATCTTTTCTAATAACATACAAATCTACATCAAAACTAACAGCCGGTTTTTTGTGAAATTTAAACATATGTGGAAGACGAAAACTGTACTTAACAATATTCTCAACTTTTCCACCGTGATTTTCTATATATTTAGTTAAGAAGATTCTTGATTTTGAATAGGATCTATGTAATGAATAAATAACATTACCACATTCTAAGGCTTTTTTAAGAAAGATTCTATCGGTATGTTTTTTCTGGATTCCAAATGGTGGATTTTGAATTATTGTATCTGCTTGACCTTTAAAATTTTCTATATTCGAATGAATAAAATTTATTTTATTTTTAATTTTTTGTCCTGAGATTTCTTCTGTAATTTTAACATTTTCTTTAGCAACTTCAAGAACATTTTTATCTATATCTACTCCTATAACTTTTTTTGCATCCATAAGCGCTGGACCTATCGTTAACCTTCCAGAACCACAACCTAAATCAAGAATAGTTTTGTCTTTAATATCCCCTGAAACTGACGCTAGATTAATTATTTCTGCTGCTAATTCTCCTGGTATTTCGTATTGCTCCAAACTAGGATCAGGTTTAGGATTAGACTTGAGTTGAGAAAGTATTATTGCTAATTGTTTTTTATTCATAAAATGATTTTTTATTTTAAGTTTTAATAAGGACTTTCTCCATTTTCAGGTGATATAAGTATCAATTAGATTTAAATACACGTAAATACACTTAATATTTATGGCCCATAAAACTTTAACAATTTCGGAAAAGGCGTATAATAGATTATCAAAAGAAAAAAATGAAAGGGAATCTTTCACTGATGTTATAATAAGAATAACAACTAAGAAGAAAAGTCTTTTGGAAGTATTTGAGAGATTTGGCCCAAGTAAAGATTTAGCAGATTCAGTAGAAAAAGTCTACAAAAATAGAAACAAAATAAGAGTGAGAGATGTTAAGTTATGACCTGTCTAGATACGGATTTTTTAATCTCATTCATGAGAGGGGAAGAAAACTCATTAAAAAAAATAGAAGAGTTGGAAAAAAAACAAGAATTATTATCAACCACTTCGATCAACGCGACAGAATTACTGAAAGGATCTTATAACTCCAAGAACCCAAAAAAAGAACTGATAAAAGTCAAAATGTATTTAGAAACTTTAGAAATACTTGATTTTGATTATGAATCTGCTATTATTTTTAGCAAGATATGGTACAAATTAAAAAAGAAAGGAAATATTATCCAAGATTTTGATATTCTAATTGCAAGCATCGCTATTGAAAATGATGAGGCTTTACTAACAAAAAATATAAAACATTTTGAAAAAATTGAAGGATTAAAACTAGAACATATGAAAATCAGTTAAAATATTTAATCATGAAAAATATACTCATCATCAAACCTTGGACATATCATATTAACTAAAACATCAAATTTAAGACCTTCCATTTTTTCTTTGGTGACTCTATCAAAAGCTAGAATAGTAACTTCTTTATCTTTTTCTTCCAAATCTTTTTTTAATTTTCTTGCCTCATCTATTCTGTTTTGACCTTTCTTCCATGAGACTAATATTCCCACACTTTTTGCTTCCTTTAATTGATTTTCATGCCATGCTTTTTTCTTCAAATATTTCATTCTCTCTTTTTCTAAACTAATTATTTCATTTTTTTCTAAATCCAAACTAAAAATAGGTTTGTCAACTTTTATTGCAACACCTAATGGATGAAATTTTCCAGCACCAACATAAAGAAAACAATCAACTTTATCTTCAATAACTTCAGCAGAATAAACACAACATCCTAAAACTTGACCAGGATATTTAAGGGTTTTATGAACAAAAATTTCTTTACCATTTTTCTCAAGATATTCTTTTACTTTATTCATCGCCTTAACAAACTGCACACCTGTGATTAGTCCTATTTTTTTATACGGTTTCAATTTATGAAGTTCTTTCTCTAACGCAGGAATAGGATCAACATCTATCTCATATTCCCAATAAACTACTGGTAACTCGTTATCAAGACCAAAATCAGAATGACCTATATGAAGAATAACATCACAACCCAATCTTTTGGCTTCCATATCTCTTAAATCACATGACCCATAGCAAGGTTCTATACAAACAATAACTTCAAATCCCTCTTTTTCAAGTTTTTTAGAAATATCGACTATTTTTAATGTCAGACCTTCTGGATACTGAATAAATACTTTTTTAACTCCTATCTTCTTGAGTTCTTCAACTACATTTTCGAATTTCATGACAAAAATTAAATGTTTCTACTTTTAAATACAAGGTATGAAAGAAATTTCATGGAAAACTAGAAGGAAGGGATATTGGTTATTTAAAAATGGAAAAGTTAAGAAAGACGTAGATACCCCTAAAAGAATCCATTTTACAATAGTTAATGAAGAAGAAGATCGTCAAGTTATGTATGATAAAACAAAAGATTCCTGGAGTTGTGATTGTAGATTTTATGCATTAAAGCTCAAGGATTGTAGTCATATTATTGCATGTAAATTATTTATGAGGGATGAAGATGCCAGTTAATGCTCCAATAGAATATTACAAAGCTGAAGAAAAATTTACAAGTGCAAAAACAAAAGAAGAAAGGATTCTTTATTTAGAAGAAATGATTAGATTGTTACCTAAACATAAAAGTTCTGAGAATGTTCATGCTCAATTAAGAAAAAAACTTGCAAAAATAAAGTCACAAAAAACTAAGAAAATGGGTACAAAACCAAAATGGGTAATCAGAAAAGAGGGTTCTGGACAAGTATGTCTATTAGGATTAACAAACTCAGGTAAAAGTACACTACTAAAAGAGTTAACAGGGATAGATATTGATATTGCTCCTTACAAATATACTACAACCATTCCACAATATGGGATGATGCCTTATGAGGATATTTTTATTCAAATAGTTGAGATACCATCTACTTTTGATCCTGCAGGAATGAGTATAGTTCACAACACAGATTTAATATTAATTTTACTTGATGTTAACAGGGGATTGGAAAGGCAAAGAAAGGAATTGGATAAAATTCTTAAAAAAAGAGTGATAAAATCGAAAAAAATATACATAATAAGTAAACAAAAAATCGATGTTAAAAAATTGAAAAAACAAATTTGGGATAATCTAGAAAAAATAAGAATCTACACAAAAACACCTGGGAAGAAAAAAGAGAATAAACCAATAATTTTTAAACAAGGAGCAACAGTCAAAGATGTAGTAAAAGAAGTTCATAAAACTTTTCTTAAAAATTTTAGGTATGCTAAGATTTGGGGAAAATCTGTTAAATTTGGTGGAGTTACTGTTGGATTGGATCATATTCTTGTTGACAAGGATGTTGTTGAGATAAGGGCTTAGAACTATTTTTCAACTTTAAACATTTCTCCATGTCCAGGAATGATGTAATCTGAAATTTCTAAAATTTTTTTTCTACTTTCCATTAGTTGCTCTTTATTTTTAACATATGGATCTTCATGTTTCATCAAACTTTCTTTATCAATTTTTTGTTCTTCTTCATCCGACCACCAAAAAACATCAGCAACTATGGCTACTTTCCCAAATTCTTTAGTTTTAACTAAAACAGAACAATGAAACATATCATGTCCGGGAGTTTTAATTATCTCTATGTCTGTTCCAGGAACTTTACCTTCGTGACTCTTTATTTTTCCGTCCCATGAATAAATTTCACTATCATCCATAATTTTAGCATTTTCAAAAATCCCTGTTAAAAGAGAATGATCTAAATGGTAGTGTGTCAAAATCACACAGTTAATATCCGCGGGAAATAAATTTTCTTTTTTCAAAGCACCTAACAACAAGACTCTATCCATCCCAGGATCAACAATAATATTTAATCCGTTCTCTTGAATTAGGGTAGTGGTTGAAGAAGCGAATTCATTACCATTTTCTTCTCTTACATAACCTTTAACTAAAATTTTGACCTTAGACACAACATAAACTTGTAATATAAGATTTATTTGCTTATCATTCAACAAACTCAGTAGGAAGTTTAGATAAATTACAAAAATCAGTAGTAAAATTATAACCACCAGCATTAAGAAAAACTATCTTATCACCAACTTTAGGATTCTTGAGTTTAACTCTATATCTGAATATATCCATTGAACATGCTGTACAACCTTTGATCAAATAATCTTTTCCTTTATCTAATTCGCCTTCAACCAAAAGTTTTATTGGAACAATTATTGTATCCATAGATGAATTGTAAACAGAAACGTCAACCACAACATTATTGTCATAAATCGCCAATATTTCAGTTTCAAGTTTTGTTGGGGGGGCGGATATAAATCTCCCAGGTTCTATTATTATTTTTACGTTATATTCATTTTTTAGCCAATTTTTAAACTCAGAAATTTTTTCAAATATTTGTGGTAAATTTCTATCAGTTGTGTTTTTGTATTTTACTGGTAATCCTCCACCTATATTAAAAATATCAATTTTTTCAAGCGTCTCTTTTTTTATCATCTGAGATATTTCCTCTTTTATTGACCATTCACTTGTGTTCTGAGTCTTTCTGTGAAAATGTGTTCCTAATTTATCAATTTTTTTGTTTTTTCTGAGTTCTGGTATTAGTCTATTTATCTGATGAGAAAACATCCCAAAAACAAAATATTTTCCTGTATAGATTGTATTTTCTTTTAATCTCATCCGAAGAAGTAAATCTACTTTAACATTTTTTTTCTCAAGATATTTTAGTAAAGTTTCTAAATCTGCTTCATTATCAACAACAAAATTTCTTACATTTTTTTCAATTAATTTATCCAATAATTCATGATTCCATGCCTGAGCAAAAAACCAAACTCTTGACATATTTTTAACAAATTCTAAAGTCTGAATTGTATGTGAACTAAAAAATGAATCTGTGTTTTCTTCCAAAATCCAAGTTATTTCTGGAAAAGTTTTAACACTATATGATACTTCACAACCTAAATCTTTTAATTTTTTATATTGTTCTAAAACTTTTGTTTTACTTACAATGAACTTAGCCATTAATTACACCTTCTTTTGATAAAATATCCAATGCAGCAAACATAGCCATGGGAAAGAAAACACTAGCATCTCCTATAACTGTCACAGCATCCGCATCATCCTTAATCTTTCCCCAACTTTTTGCTTCTCTTGTCGTCGCCCCGCTTAAACTCCCAGAGTAATGGCGAGCAGTAGTCATATATACACAATACTCAGCTCCACCGTTGAGTAGTGTTGCAAGAATTGCATGATGTTTTGAAACTCCTCCACCCAAAGCAATAATTCCTTTTTTGTCGTCATAACTTGAACTCAAGACTAAATCTTTAAAATCTTTAATAACATCTATAATAAAATCCGGATGATCTTCTTGGAATAAAAATAAATGGAATCCAAATGCACCATCTGTTATAGCAGGACAAAATAATGGAATATTTTTTTTAGCACATTGATAAAGTATTGAATTTTCATCTTTTAGTAAAAGTCCAATTTCTTTTAATAATTCAGTCACAGACCATCTTTTCTTTTTTTTATAAAGTTTTTTTAGTGTAGCATTTATCCATGCTTCAAACTTTTCATAACTTTCATTTTTTATTAAAAGATTACCTACTCTATTTGTTCCCTCCTCATACAATGCTACATCATCACTATAATATTTTCCTATAAAAAAATCTTCACCTATTGCTTTCATTATATCTTCTTCTATACCACCAACTGTTGTTATTACAATATCAGCCATGCCTAATTTTACAAGTTGTGCAAAAAATCCTCTCAGTCCAGACGTAATCATATTTGATGTAAATGTTAGATAAATTTTCGCTCCTTCTCTTTTCATTTTAACAAAACATTCTGTTGCATTTTTTAACTCAATTCCTTGAAATCCAGAACTACCTAAATCTGTAACCAAATCGGAAACCTTTGTTCCATTTTTCCATTGAAAATCTTTAACTTTTGTTATAAAATCACCTTCTAATTTTAGACAGTAAATTAGCTAAACAAATCTAGAACAAGTTTCTTAAGGAGTTTCTCTCTTTAACATCACAGAAATATTGGATAGGAGAACTTAAATGGTTAATCTTTAATGCTTCGGAAATAGATAATTAATAGGTTTTAACTATGGGTTTAATGTATCAAATTAACCAAGAAATAGAAAAATTACTTAAACAATCAAATCTACTTACACATGATCCTTTGACTGATACCTTGGAAGATCCACCTAATCCAGAAATGGGAGATATCGCAACAAATATATCTTTCACACTTGCAAAAAAGTTGGGAAAATCACCTGTAAAAATATCTGAAGAAATTGTCGAAAAAATAAAATTACCGGAAGGTTCACTTATCGAAAAAGTAGAAACTAAAGGTGGATATATTAACTTTTTCTTAAATTATGAAAAAGTTGGTAAAGAATTACTACAAACAATCCTGAAAGAAAGGAAAAAATATGGTTCTAGTGATTTTGGTAAAGGGCAAAAAGTTCTAATAGAATATTCAGCACCAAATCCAAATAAACCTCAACACATAGGTCATACAAGAAATAATTTTATTGGAATGAGTGTTAAAAACATTTATGATTTTGTCGGGTTTGAAACACATCCTGTTAATTGGATAAACGATAGAGGTGTTCACATTTGTAAAAGTTTGTGGGGTTATCTTCAATTCGGAAAAAAAGATGGGTTAGGAGAAATTAAAAACTGGAAAGATTTATTAAATGAATGGTTTGATAATCAAGATAAATGGTTAACACCAAAAGATGCTGATAAAAAATCTGATTATTTTGTGATGGATTATTATGTGAAAGCTGCTAATCTGATGGAAGAAAATGAGGAATATGATGAGCAAAATAGGGAATTACTTCAAGAATGGGAAAATGAAAAGAATGAAACTTACAAAAGACAAGGCTGTGTCTTTGAAAAATATTATTATGAAAGCAATATATACAAAAGAGGTAAAAAAATCGTTTCTGAAAATATGAAAAATAATATTTTTTTCAAATCTGATCAGGGAACTATTGTT
>JAFCCM010000087.1 GCA_017610225.1 Candidatus Aenigmatarchaeota archaeon
ACTGTATATCTTTCAAACGGAGATAGTACAGCACTTATTGAATTTGATTCATCTGAAGCTGATACTCATTATCGAGCTTTTATGCAGCTTGTTAATATTACCGATGCTTCACCTTCATTTTATTCAATAACAATAATAGAGAAAAATCTTAATAATTGTAGAGTAGAATTTTCTACACAAATTGATAGTAATAATTATACTTTAGAATGGTTTATTACAAGACAAAATTAAATTTAATATAAGAACTATTTATTTGTTTTTAGAACATATAATAAATGTGAAAGGAGAAGTTATAAAAAATGAAAATTAAAAAAGAAGAATTGATACAATTATGGCGAGAATTAGATCAATTAAATAAAGGAGTATATCCAATAAAATTTAGTTATTTTATTGCTCAAAACAGAAAATTAATTAAAGGCGAAGTTGATATTCTAATTGAATTATCAAAATCACCTAAAGAATATATGGTATATGATAATAAAAGAGTAAATTCTGCAAAAGAATTGTCAGACAAGGACGATAATGGCGAGCCAGTTATTCAGAATAATGCATATGTTATAACTAAGAATTTTGAAGAATTTAAGAAACAAATGGAAGCTCTAAAAGAAGAATATAAACCTGTAATTGAAGAAGCTGAAATTAGATTAAAAGAATTTCAAACTATTCTTGGTGAACCTTTTGATTTTGATGGATTTAAAGTAAAGATTGAACATTTTCCAGATAAGATTAAACCAGAACTTATAGAAATATTTATGAAACTTGATCTCATAGAAGAATAAAAATTATAACGTACAAGAGTGGGATTAATAGTTTAGTATTAATCCCACTCTTTATATTATTACTCTTTTTTACTTAGTGTATTTATCATGTCTATTAATAAATAATCTTTAACCTTCACACCTTCAACTATTAAATCTCCATTCTTATCTCTTTCAATATGAGGATCCAATATTTCTCTTTCATTGTGAAAATGATAATCAGATGTCCACCATGATCCAGTTTCTTTATATTCTTTATGTATTTTGTTATTTATATAATCAATATTTTTCAAAACTTTCAATCTAATAAACTCCGGCAATTGACTTATAGCTTTATATGTACCTCTATCAATTTGATGATCTCCAGTTCTTAATTGTCTTTCAGCCTCAGCTGTAAAATAAATACAATAATAAACTATTTCTGATTCATCAAATGACAGTCCATATTCTTCAACTTCTTTTCTATATTTTTTAGCTTGTATTTTTAATTGATATGCTTTAACAGAACTATCTTTAATCATATGTTTAGCGGATTCTAACCCACGCTGACATTCTTCATAATCAACAATTTTATTTCCTAATGCAACCTTAAGTTTATTTAAAATTGTTTTTACAAAATTTTCATTTATAATATCTGTTCCGTTTGATGTAATTTGTAATACTGAAGCAGGTAATATCTCATTTGTTTGATAACTATCTGCTCCATTTTTTGTAGTATATTTTATAGTTGATAACTGAAGAGCTAAATCAAAATCAATTGTGCCGTTGCTTACCTCTGTATAAAGCCCTTGTAAATCTTCAACTTCATCATGTAAAGTTTGAAGTTTTACAATATTTTTTTTATGGTTATTTTTAGCTGCATCTAAAGCATCAAGTTTATCACCCAACTCTAACATCACTTGTCTCAATTTTCTATTAGGTGTATGATGCTCTTCCATTTGTACACAAATATCTTGAAATATAGAAGTAGATATCATTGTCTCTTTTAATTCTTGTTCATATAATTGAGGCAATGATTTATTTGATTGAACAATTTCTAAAATTTCATTTATACCTTCTTGAACTGAAATTGGAAAGTCTTCGATTCCAAATACTATTAGTTTATTACTATTAATTTCTTTCTTAATTGGCAATTCATTCATGTGCTAATTTTCCTTTCTTGATTTCATATTTTATACAAATAAAGCTGTAAAATCTATACTATCAATTCCACAACAATATACTTTTGTCTGCGTTAAATTTCCTACGTGACTTGCAGTTCCTGAATCAAATGGGAATGTTATTCTATCAACTACTGAAAAGTAAGTCCCTGAATAATTACCACCCATAGAATATCCATAATTACTTGAATTACAACCAGCAGGACCATTTGTCGAACTACTTAAATTACCTACATTAGTTGCAGTTCCTGAATCAAATGGAAATAGTATTCTGTCAACTAACGAAAACGAAGAGGTAGAAAACCCTCCCATACAATATCCATAATTACTTGAATTACATGCAGTATTATTACTTTTTGATTGACTTAAATTTCCTACATTACTTGCAGTTCCTGAGTTAAATGGGAATAGTATTCTGTCAATTATTGACAGGTCAGCTGCGGCATAATTACCACCCATAGTATATCCATAATTACTTGAATTACAACCAGAAGCATATTTTTTTGAACCACTTAAATTTCCTATATTAGTTGCAGTTCCAGAGTCGAATGGAAATAGTATTCTATCAACTGATGTAAATGCAGAGGTTTCAACACCGCCCATACAATATCCATAATTACTTGAATTACAACTAGCAATACCACTTTTTGTTTGACTTAAATTGGCTAGATGATTTGCAGTTCCAGAGTTAAATGGCAATGTTATTCTATCAACTGTTGAAAAAGAAGTGGCACCAGCAATACCACCCATACAATATCCATAATTGCTTGAATTACAACCACTAACATAATTTTTTGTTTGATTCAAATTTCCAATATGGCTTGCGATTCCTGAATCAAATGGGAATAGTATTCTATCAATTGCTGATGTTGAAGAGGCAGAAGAACCACCCATACAATAACCATAATTTTTAGTAAATGGTTGCGAAATTATGAGCCAAGCTACTCCATTCCAAGATTTAAGACCTTCAAATGCAGTAAGTTGAACCCATAGATCTCCAACCTTTTGACCTGTAGGTTCAGCATCTTGAAAGTATCTTACAACACTTCTTTTACCACTAAAATCAATTGCCATAATATTGTTTACTCCATTATTTGTTTTGAATTAAAATATTGAAGTGTATCTCCCCAATGAAAACAAGCATATTTAAGCATATCAAATTGTTTGTCATATCCATACATTTTTCCATCTTTAAAATTAACATGAACACATTTCAAATCATTTAATATTTTTACTTTATATCCATTTTCAAATAATTTTTCGGTGAAATATGCATCTTCATTTACTCCACCATCATCTTCTAATGCTACACCAACGTTATTTAATTTTGTACTAATACACATAAAATAAGGAAATTGAAGTTGTCTAAAAACTTCTGTTCTAACTAGAGCACAACCCATCCCAACTAACCAATTAGAATCAATTTCATCTGGAAAATCTGGTATACGATTTAACTCAGTTACAATGCCGTCTTCATTTAATTGTAAATGTGCTGAATGTGGTATTTTTCCTTTAAGTAAATAATCTCCAGTAACCATTCCTATCTCATGATCTTTATCAGATTCCATTACTTCTAACATTTTAACTAAACCATTTTCAGGAAAAATAATATCATCATCAATAAATAAAGTAAATTCACTTCCCAATCTAACTGAATTTTGCGCTAATTCATTTCTTGCTTGATCAATATTTAAGCCATTAACCCTTGTAAGTTCTGTTCTATAACCTCTTAAACATAAAAGTCGATCAAGGTTTGTTGCTATTGGATCATTTTCTAATCTTGTTGGTATACAAATATTTACTAATGGATACTTTGGAGGGACTCTCATATAGTCAAACGTGTTAAAATCATTTATACTATTAGTTGCATAAGTCTTTAAATTATCACGTTTACCAAAAAGACGCTTCCAAATTTTATCATAGTGTAATATAGATGGTCTAAAATCAACAATTGGATGTTCGTTTAAATAATTTAGAATATTCTTTGTAAAAAAAGCATCCTCGCCCATCTGCCACAAACCATCAGGAGCAGCAAATATCCAAAAATATGGAGCAGGAACAGTTTTTGATATTTCATGAATATTAATTAAAGTAAAACCCATTGCACATAAATCTGTTTCTTTTATATGATCTCCATACTCAGTATCTTTAAAATTACCATGTGCTGTAATTTCGTGATCAGCTTTTTTCTGATAGTTAGCTGAAATTACTAACCTATCTGTTTTTTCTTTTGTTTCCCATAATTTAACTAGTGCAGCATTTTCACAAATCATGTCGTCATCTATAAATAATATATACTCACAACCATATTTAAATGCTTCAGTTACTGCAAGATTTCTAGCTTGATCAACAGGCAATCCCCAAATTTCAAAATACTTATACGAAATACCTTGGGGAATAACAAGTCTATTAATAACATCAGTTAATATAAGATCATATTGATCTCTTTTTAAACATGCTATAAATAAATCATATTGAATTTTATTTTTTATTGGGGATTCTTGAATATATCTTTTATATACAAAAGTTAAGTCGTTTCTTTGAATAGCTAAATTAACTTCTGTTATAAAAGCTTGAACTATTCTATAATCCCAATCTGAAAGTTTTGTTAGTTCTTGCCATGTTTCTTTTGAAAAATTCTTTAAACCTGATCTTAATTCGATCTCTATAACTTTTAATAGATCATTTAGATGATTCATAAATTCTCATATACTCCTTTCTTTATGTAAATAAAACGATGAAATCTGTACCATCACAAGCAGAACCAGAACGCTTTGATTGACTTAAATTTCCTATATGAATTGCAGTTCCTGCATTAAATGGAAATAGTATCCTATCAATTGTTGAAAACATATTAGAAGTTCTACCACCCATAGTATATCCATAATTACTTGAATTACAACCAGCACCACCATATTTTGATTGACTTAAATTTCCTACATTACTTGCAGTTCCTGAATCAAATGGGAATGTTATCCTATCAATTCTTGAATAGTAAACTGCTCCACCTGCAGCAAGACCACCCATAGCATATCCATAATTACTTGAATTACATGCAGCACTAGCAACTTTTGATTGACTTAAATTTCCTACCCAATTTGAACTTCCAGTATTGAATGGAAATGTTATTCTGTCAACTACTGAAAAGAAAGTTGTTACATTAAAACCACCCAAAGCATATCCATAATTACTTGAATTACAACCAGAACCGATAAATTTTGTTTGATTTAAATTTCCTACATGATTTGCAGTTCCTGAGTTAAACGGAAATGTTATTCTATCAACTGTTGAAAATGAAGTAGAAGACCCACCACCCATAGCATATCCATAATTACTTGAATTAAGACCAGATCTTACTGATTTTGTTTGACTTAGATTTCCTACAGGAGTCGCAGTCCCTGAGTCAAATGGAAATGTTATTCTCTCAACTTTTGAAACATAAGAAGCATGTGTGCCACCCATAGCATATCCATAATCGCTTGAATTACATCCAGCACTAGCAGATTTTGTAACACTTAAATTTCCTACATTACTTGCAGTTCCTGAATCAAATGGAAATGTTATTCTGTCAACTATTGAAAAGAAAACTATATGATCAGTACCACCCATAGAATATCCATAATCTTGACCATATGTTATGGGAGTTCTCTTAATCTCGAACCAGTGAGAGTTATGATAAAGCATATATGCATCATTACTGCTATCATACCATGTATTATTTTCAAACGCAGAAGTAGGTTGAATATCCTGCTTTAAATTAAAACCCCAATCATCTGCATCAACTACAATGCTCATAATAATTTACTCCTATATAATTACCTAGTCAGTTAATAGTGTTTCTAGTTTTTTAGAAAGCAACATATAATCCCACTTTTTCATTTGTCTTTCTGCTTTTACTCTCATTGAATATAGATCTTCTTGTAATACTTCACATACTTTATCGACAAAACAATTAAATGCATCTTTATTAAAAATATTTGAAAAATTTAATACAAAACCATCGTCTTGTAAGACTTCTTTATTTGCTCCATTATTCATACAAATAGTTAAACATCCGCCTGCAGCAGCTTCAATAAATACTCTTCCAAATGTCTCATGATATGTACTAGGAGCTAAATATAAATTAGATTGCTTAAAAACATAAGCTAATCCTTTCATGGAAATAGGTTTAAATAAATTAATATCTTTCATATTATTCAATCTTTGAAATATAGTATTGTATTGTTGATCATTTTCTTTATCACCATATAACTCAAATGATGAATATATATCTAGATGTAATTTTTCATTTTTAGATTTAATTTTTATCTCTTCAAATAAATCAGGAATAATCTCTAAACCTTTATATGGAATACTTGCAAAAACTAATTTATTTAAATCTCTTTCAGCATAACCATTATATAAAGAACTGTCAATAGGGTTTCCTAAAACGGTTATCTTCTTTGGATGAACCTTTAAATAGTCGATGAATGTTTGTCGTTGCCACTTAGAAACACAAATTATTTTATCTAAGTGTTGTTCTGCATTTAGATTCATCATCCATTTAACATGTTCCTGATCATATGCGTCATGTGAAATATAAAATATTTTTTTAGATTT